>CAZZFH010000304.1:0-3435 GCA_964653295.1 uncultured Candidatus Bathyarchaeia archaeon
TACGCCGGGCAGGCTCTTGGATTTGATCCGAAGAAAGGTGCTGCAACTGGGTAAGGTAAAGACTGTTGTGATTGATGAGGCGGATAAGATGCTTGAGATGGGCTTCATTCGGGAGATGCGTGATATACTGAGCCAGGTTCCCTTTGTGAGACAGACGAGTCTATGGTCCGCAACGATAACCGATGATATCTTGGAGATATCTACTCGTTATATGCGCCACCCACGAAGAGTCATGGTATCCAAGGATGAGATTGCTCAGGAAAACGTTGAGCAATATGTGTTAGAGGTATCAGATGAGGACAGGATATCAAGTCTCTACAGGGTTTTGAACAAGATCGAGATGGATAGAGGCTTCATTTTCTGTAATACCCGGGAAAGAGTAGAAGAGGTAACAGATGCACTCAAGAAAGAAGGGTATCCCGTGGAGGCGCTTCACGGGGGATTCACCCAGACAGAAAGAGACCAAGCCCTCACCAGACTGCAGAAGAGACAGGTGAGATTCCTAGTATCAACTGATGTCGCTTCGAGGGGGTTAGACATCAAGGGGATAACCCATATCATCAACTATGAGATCCCCGAGGACCCTGAGGTTTATTTCCACAGGATAGGACGGACCGCGAGGATTGGTGAGATAGGTGAGTCGATTACTCTGGTCAGTGAGAGGGAAATGAACTATCTCCACGATATCAAAGAGATGACAAATACAGAGATGAAAAAAAGGGTCTACTAGGAACGGTACAGGATTTTCCCAGGCAAGCTACCAGTGTGAGCTGAGTTACTTACAACAAGTGAACCGTTTACGATTACATGGTTAATTCCTAAGGGGTACCTGCGGGGCTCGATCTGGTTACCCTGATCAGTTATCGTTTCTGGGTCCCAGACAGTTATATCGGCGTAGTATCCCTGCTGCAATAAACCTCTGTCTTTAAGCTTGAATTTTCTAGCCGGGCTTCCAGTTATTCGATGAACCGCATCCTGAATCGTCAGGGTCTTGGTCTCACGTACGGCTCTTCTTAGATAGCAGGGGAATCCTCCATAGCTGTTCTGGTTAGGATAGCTGGGGGGATTGCTTCTGCTCTGGCGCTTTTCGTCTACAGCGAAGGTGTCAACTCCGATCATGACATGTTGGTGTTTATAGAACTCAAGTTTAACCCAGTCATCCTCACCCTGACGCTCAACCTTGGTGTAAGGGTCCGCTTGGATGACTTTGAAGAGGGCGTCAAGCTCAGGTACATCAAGTTCCGTTGCTATATCTGCCACTGTCTTCTCAAGATAGGCTTCCTGAGAACACTCAACTATCACCCGACCCTTTGCCCAGTTCTTGTTGATGTTAGGGTTTAGACCATAATGCTTCCCAGCCATTATACTGGCCTTTATCTCCTCTCTGAAATCGGGCATCCTCAAAGCTTTAACTAACTGTTCGGGGCTACCCGCGATTGCCAACCATGGTCGGAGACTGTGGATCAGCCATGGACTCGTTCCTATCCCACCTGTAAGATGATTTGGGATGGTATCAAAATCAGCCTCAACACCATCCGCGATGGCATCATCAACAAGTTTCAGAGTAGCATCTATCGCGGCCTTCATCAGGTCACGGTTATCCCCCGGCACAAGGTCGTAGAGTACGCCTAAGTGACTGACTTGGACGGGCATCTTTGCCTCACGTCCAATGTTCAATGCCTCGAGAACTCCATTAGTCTTGACTGGTGGATGCTCACCCGGACGCCTAGGTTTCCTGTGCCCCGTCCGTAGGCTGTGGCTGGCGTATATTCCATCATGTTTCGCGGCTGCTTTGGCGCAGGCTAGGAGTTCATCCCATTGGGCCCAGATTCCTGGATCATAGTCCCTGCCCACGGTTAATCCTCTGCAGCCCTCTACCATGGCTTTCTCTACCTCCTCAACCATCGTTTTTACCTCGTCCTCAGTGGCTTCTCTCTGGAAATCAGTTCCCATGACGAGGCTCCTAATGTCGCCGTGGCCAACCATTGGAACCATGTTGGGGCTCAGTCCGTTTTGTTCCAACTTTTTATGGAACCCGCCCAGGTCTTTCCAGTCTATCTCCCAGCCGTAAACCTCCTTGTGTCTCTCGTTGAACAGGTCTCTAGGCTGCAGCCAGTCTTTCACGTACATCATGGGGGAGATATCGTTGTAGATGTCTCCGTGGATCCAGGGAAGCCCAATATAGTCACCGAAGGGTCCCATGCTATCACCGCATTGACCTCCAACGAATGTTGTGATCCCCTGTCTGACGAAGCCCTCAGCCCTCGGGTAGTAAAGTATGCTCAGGTCGCCATGGTTATGCACATCGATGAAACCGGGGGAAACCACCTGTCCTTTGGCGTCGATTATGTGATCGGCGTTACCTGTTATAGGTTCCTTGGAGATCTGGGTGATCCTGTCATCGGTTATGGCTAGGTCGCCATGATATGGTTCGGCTCCCGTGCCATCCACTATGTAACCGTTTTTGATTAGTATGTGTGTCATGGGTAAGTAGTGGCTCTACATGCGTTTTACTTTTTTGAAAGAGAAACAATGAAACGGGAGATCATGTGAAATTTGAGAGGATCTGGGATAAATTGAAAAACAGACACCATACTTTGAGGTATGAGACACCCATTATACATTGTAGATGTGTTCGCTGAGGCGAAATACGAGGGAAACCAGTTAGCAGTAGTAATAGACAATGAGGGAATCCCAACTGATCTCATGCAGAAACTTGCGCGTGAGATGCACTTCAGTGAGACCACTTTCATCACAGCATCAGATCTGGAAGAGAAAAAATTCAAGGTAAGGATATTCACGCCCGAGAGTGAACTCCCGTTTGCGGGGCACCCCACACTAGGCACAGCGTATGTTGCCCAGAAGATTCTCTTGAAGGAGAAAGTAGATGAGCTTATCTTGGATATGAAGGCGGGCTTGATTCCCGTCGAGTTCAACTATGAGGGAGATGAGCCCGGGGTAATCTGGATGAGACAGCTTCCGCCAGAGTTTGGGGATACTCATCCAGTGGAGAAATTCGCGGAGTTCCTCGGGTTGGAGCCTGATGATTTTGACACTGATTACCCGATACAGGAGGTCTCGACAGGAGTATACTTCTACATGATACCTTTGAAGACCCGGGAAGCATTGAAGCGGGTGAAGCTTGACTCGGATAAACTAGCAGAGTACAGCAAAGATAAGAAGGCGAAATGGCCATTCATGTTCTGCAGGGAACCAGAAAACCCGGAGAACCACCTCAAGGCAAGGATGATAACAAGTTTCACAGAGGACCCAGCAACGGGAAGCGCCAATGGCTGCTTTGCAGGTTATCTTGTGAAGCACAGGTACTTCGGTGGAGACAAGATCGATGTTCGGGTTGAGCAGGGGGCAGAGGTGAACAGACCATCAATCCTCTACCTCAAAGCAGAGAAGAAAAGGGATAGCATCGAGGTAAAT
>CAZZFH010000305.1:0-3412 GCA_964653295.1 uncultured Candidatus Bathyarchaeia archaeon
TCCCGTCATAACAAGTACAGGATACCTCATCTCGGGCAGCCTGTCATAGCTATTGAAGCCTGCGATGGCTTGGCTCTGCCTAATCAAAGCATAGTCTGGTGTCGGATAATCGCTGTAAGTCTCGTCCTCGATGAGCGCCTCAAGGTTCTCATCCACATATTCAGCAGAATAGAGCAAGTAGAGTAACTTGATAGTACGATCCCTCTCAGTCATCTCGAGCAAAGGATTGGCTATCAACGCTAGATCCATCTGAACCTTGGGATCAGAACTAATCCTATGGAGACCTCCCGCCTGTGTCCCGCAGAGAACCAAGCTAAGGGTTCTATCCGGGTATTTGAGCCCAAAACTCTGTGTTACGATGCCCCCCATGCTGAACCCCATCACGTGACTCTTCTCTACTCTGAGGGCATCAAGCACAGCAGCAGAGTCCACCGCCATCATATCCATAGTATAGGGATAATCGGGTTTTCCGCTACGCCCAGTACCCCTGTTATCCATGGTGATCACCAAGTGTTTCTCGGCAAGCAGATCCACCATCTCCTTGCTCCAGCTATCGAGGTTTCCCCCCCAGCCATTGATGAGCAACAATGGTGTTCCAGCACCCTGTGTCTCGTAATAGATCTCGATATCATCTGATTTGACAAGTGGCATGTCACAATTGCAGTACTGGTGGGGTATTTGTTTTGCTACACCATTTTCAGTTAACCCCCCTTGGAGCCATGTGGATTTCCTTTATAACGCGTTGAAGGCTTGAGGGCTCATGGACGAGGAAAACCTACTCTCATGGGTCAGAAAGTACCGCAGGAACAACCTGCGGATAAGAAAAGACTCTGAGAGAATACAGAAAGCAGTTATTAGGCTACAGCGACCTCAGAAACAGTATCAATAGCATCATGATCAGGTAATATTTCCTCGACATCTCTTACTTGTTTGAACATGTATCCACCGAACCCGCATATTGCACCGATCAAACCCATAACCAAGAATAACAAGGATATCCCCTCACCGGGACCAACACCAATCAACCAACCGAATAAGGGAGCCAGAGAACCACCCTCCATCATCCCCGGCAACAGGAACCCATCAGCCAATGGACCAGTAATAGCCATGGCGATGGGTTGACTTACCAATGCGATGAAGGCTCTCGCCGAGAATACTCTTCCCTGCATCTCTGGGGGTACTTTGCTCTGCCATATAGCCTGGTTGCTCCCATTTATTATTGGGTTGAAAGCCATCATGATAAATGCCCCAGCGACCCAGAGATACACAGAATCCGCGAGACCCATGACAGTATACCCGAGAAGGCAGCTAAGGGCCATACCAGTAAGCACACCGTGAACCCGTTTCTTTGGTCCACCCCATGCGCTCAGTAGGATGCCTCCTACTACACCACCTGCCCCAAAGGCTGATCGAACTGTGCCTAGTATGACTGTGTTGTTTCCTGTCTGGCTTAGGATCAAGGGTGCTAATAGTGGGAAGCAGAGGCTCCCTGTGAAGTTGATTAAGAAGAAGACCATCTGTAGCCCGAGGAGCCCTCTACGTGCTAGGATGTATTTGAACCCGAATATGCTGTCCTCCAGCAGGCTGGTCTTGACTTGTGACTCGACCGATACTACTGGCTGGGGTATGTGTACCATGAGCAGTGTACCAATGGCAACTATGAAAGTGATAATATCGAACATCATTATACCACCTGCACCGACGATACCGAGAAGTACGCCGGCGGCAACTGGGGCGAAGATGCCCGAGGCGCTCTGTGCGAGACTAAGCATCCCACTTGCTCTATCATATTGTTCTTTATCTAGCATGGTGCTTACTGCTGCGCTATAGGCTGGGAACTGGAAGCTCTGGAATAGCCCCATGAAGGCAAAAATAATGTAAAGATGCCATATCTGCAGGCTATCAGACGTATACAGCAGGAGGATGGCGATGGTCCCTATTCCAGCGGCTAGGTCGCTGAGCATCATAACGAGTTTCCGGTTCCAGCGATCAACAAGCGCCCCAGCGACAGGATAAACAAGAATATTGGGTAATACGAAGGCTAGTCCTGTGAGTGCTAGGGCTGTGGCGGTTCCCGTCTCCTCCCACGCCCATATGGTTAGGGCGAAGTTGGTCATTGATGATCCTAGCATTGATGTGAATTGGCCTAGCCAGATGAGGGTGAAGCCTCTCATGCCTGTGAGGCTGCTTTTTTGCTCCATGTCTCTCATTTTCCTGTTTTTACTTTAAAGCTCGACTCATGTCTTGTACTCACATGATGTGAGTGGGGGGAGAGCTTTTCTCCCCGGAGAAAGGTATGGCACATCCTTTCTGTTTTTAGGGGCTCGACTCAAATAGTTAAACTTATTTGGTTTAACATATTTAACATGTTTAGCAATGAGCCTCACAAACCCAAAAATAACCACGATAGGAGGAGGAGTAGAGATAATCCACGTCATACCTATCGAGACAGAGATAGATAAGGCAGTCAGGGTATTCGAGGTAGAAGACGGGTTCAAGGCAAACAAAGCCTACATTTTATCCGGGATTTTTCCCCTAGGTTTGGAGACCGAAGAGGAGGCGAACCATTATCTCAACGAGACCCGGAGACGCTTGGAAGCCCTAGGGATCAAGGTTGAGGTCATCCCCACTCACACCATCTCGATACTCGACATCATCAGCAAGGTAAGCAGCATCGTAAAAGCAGAACGAGAGAAAGGAAACATTGTCTACGTGAACATGTCAGCTGGAGGACCCTTTGTCTCTGTAGGGACTGCTCTGGCTAGCATGGTTCAAGATGCGCGACTGTACTATGTTCGCGCCGCTAAGCTGAGCCTCACTGAGCAGGAGAGATGGGTTCATGGGAACGCTGTAGTTACTGAGCCTCAAGTGCATTTCTTGGAGAATTTTAAGATCCAGTTGCCTGATGCTCGTTCTCAGAGGTTGCTGGTGGAACTCTATAAGCGGGGGGAGATGCGTACCAGTGACATTCTGAGGTTTCTACATGAGTCTGGGATAGAGGGGTTTGAGGATGATCCAGAGGGTCTTAGGCGTAGTGAGAAGATAGGCATGCTGATGAGGCTGAACAAAGGGATCACAGGTAAGCTTGAGGCTGCGGGGTATATCGTTAAGGAGAAGCGTGGACGGGAGAACCTCTACAGGATTACTGATTCGGGCAAGTATGTGGCGTGTGTGAGTGGGTTAGTTGAGGCTGTTCCGCGAAACCCTTTTAATTGATCGGCGAATTGTTTGTGTTTGCGTGGCTGCTGTGGTGTAACGGCTAGCACTAAGGCCTGTGGAGCCTTGAGACGGGGTTCAACTCCCCGCTGCAGCCCCATCCCAAAAGGCATAAATCAATAGTGATGGTTTATGCTGTATCGTGCGGAGGTCGCCCAGCATGGTCAAAGGCGTAGGATTGAGGTTCCTATCTCTT
>CAZZFH010000306.1:0-3405 GCA_964653295.1 uncultured Candidatus Bathyarchaeia archaeon
ATGCTCCAATGTTTGCTTCCCTCTCCAGTACCATCTCAGAGCGAGTCTTTGCATCAGTAACCTCGATGAAAGTAATTTCCTCAGCGTAGGCTTTCTTGCCCCAGTGATCCCTGTTCTTTTCCAAGACCATCTCGTCGCGTTTCTTGGAGCCTACCCGGTATGGTCCTGTGCCAATGTATTCATTGGGTAATCGGTCAAGTTCATCTCTTGGAGATACGGGCATCTCAGATATCAGGTCTAAGAGGTCGGCCATGGGTTCTCTGGTTATGATCTTTACTGTATCGTCTCTTGGGGCTTCAAAGATAGCTTCCCCAATGTAGCTAGCGTATACGCCCTGAGTCCCGTAGGCTCCTCCGAGAGCGGGGTCTACTATTCTTTTCAAGGTAGCTACGACGTCTTTAGCCGAGAACCTATCCCCGTTGTGGAAATTCACATTTTCTCTCACCCTGAAGAGCCATGTCAATCCATCTGGTTGGACTGACCAGCTTCTGGCCAATGTTGGATAATATTGTCCCGGTCCAACTCGGGCAACCAATGGCTCGTATATGGCATCTATCAGAGTATTCCTGTTTAATGAGTCACTGCAGATGTGAGGATCACCAATGCTAACGCTACTCTGAGCAACCCTGAGATAATCAAGCTTCATACAAATAGAATGAAGATATAATTGATAGACTTGTCGCTACTCAAAATCACCTAAATCCACTGGAGCTTCTTGTTCAGCAACCTCTGAGAGGCTTCGCCCAGTCTTCGACGAGTTTGGACTCTCAACAGTAATATCACTTCCAGGCATCGAGTATTCATCATTCATCTTAAAGAACAGCCACTGGGGGCGCTTACCTCCCCGCTTGGTTCGAATCAAAGCGAATTTTCCCACCAGCTTAGACCCACTCATCTGGATCGTTGCATGTCCCTCCTTGAGGTTCTCAGCGAAAGAAGCGTCCTCGCCCTTTGTATTCTGGAAAGTCCCAGAGTCCCAAACCAGTACTGTACCTGCGCCATAATGACCCTCAGGGATTACGCCCTCAAAATCCGCATAAGCCATGGGGTGATCCTCCGTCGGCACGGCTAAACGTTTGACTTTTGGGTCCATGGACGGCCCCTTGGGGATGGCCCATGACTTCAATACCCCCTCAGACTCCAATCTTAGATCATAGTGGAGGTTACGTGCATCATGTTTCTGAATAACAAAAATAGGCTCAAAGCTATCATCACCTACTTTTCCACTAGGCTCTGGTGTTTCTGAGAAATCCCGTTTCTCCCGGTATTCCTCAAGCGGCTCTTTACCATTCACACTATGAATACAATAAACACTAGATATAGAGTTTAACTAAAAAGAAAAAAGTGGTTTATGCTTCAGCCATCTTCTTGCCAACCCTGCTGGCAAGACCCTTGGCCTGTGCATCTGCTTTAGCAATCAGTAACTCGATGGTCTGTGGTGTTGGCCACTCTGCCTCCAAAGCGACTGCGCGTGCCTGCTGCACCGCCTTCGCTATGATGCTTGGTAGAGTCTCTGGAGTCACGTAGGCTGCCTCGATAGCTACCTTGAATGCTCCACCAACTGCCTGCTCGAGCTGAGTCCTGTACATGTCTAGGTCTAGTACGAGATCCTCACCTAGGAGCACCTCGCCCTTCTCATAGACCGCCTTAATACTCAGTCCCATCTCAGATGCCCTAACACCAATACGCTGTAGGAGGTCAGCAAGATCATCAATGATGGCTTCTCCTTTCTTGCATACTGTCGTGTCCTGAACTATCCAGATGTTACCGCTCTCGATGCGGGTTCTAACGCCAAGAACCCCAAACTTCCCAATGAGGGGTCCGGGGCTCAAACCGGTGTTACCAGCGCTCATGATGATATCGTTCATCGCGATATCCCCTGGTTTGGCGAAAACCTTGACCTTGTTGGCGTCTAGCTCCATGGCTATTTTGAATGGGTTGCCGTTAGTGAACAGGAACACGTTTGGTCCACTGACTGTGTCAATGAATTCTTGTGTTCCCTCTTTTCCGGCTTCCTCCATGCTGATCCGCATCAAGGTATTCTTGACTACCTTGAACTTGTGGCGTCCACGGAGCCGCTTCCTCATATCCTGCAGCATTGCGCTGGATACTTTATTGAGGTCTGCGGCTGCTATGATCTCGTATTGATTAATTAGCTCGACTGTTTCATGAACGGTCTCATATTTCTCGGATGGAATGTGGCTACTCATAGTCATATCTCCTAAACGATCTTGACGCTATCGCCCATAGTCAGCTTCAGATACATCGATTTGATGTTCGCAAAGCCTCTCTTCGTTGCAGCGGTCAGGTTTCTGACCACTGTATCGATGTTCTGGGCGATCTCCTCGTCGCTCATTCCCTCCTTTCCTACTATGCAGTGGACAAATGCTTTGTCCCTGCTCCTGAGTACGATTGTTCGGCGCTCGCGTTCCAATATATTGTCTATGGGTGCCTGTGGCGGTACAGGGGTGGGCATCTTACCCCTGGGTCCCAAAATTGGTCCTGCAACGCGACCTACTGTTGGCATCATCGGTGCCTCAGCGACGAACGAGTCATATGGCGCAAGCTTCTTCTTAGCTGCTTTTTTGTCCGTCGCAAGCTGATCAAGTTCTGCGGGCTCTACTACTTCGTCCGCTCCTGCCCTCCTTGCTCTCAGCGCTAGGTCGCCCGAGGCGAATACGAGTACCTTCCTGTTTCCGATACCGTTGGGTAGCTGGAAACGGATGTTGACTCTGTTATCAGGCCTGTTCATGTCGAGCTCCCTGAGGTTTATGGCAAGGTCAAAGCTCTGCTCGAATTTACGTTCTGGCGATGCCTCTCTTGCTTTCTCGATTGCTTTTATAATATCTTTTGTCGGGAGTGACATTTCGGGTTCCTCTCTTTCTCACATGGTATCTAATTTAAAGGTTTATTATGCTTCTAGCTGGGAATCAAATTCCCCAGCCTTGATGGCTTCCTGAACCTCTTTTGCTGGTCTTCCATCGACCGTTACACCGGCGCTCTGGCATGTCCCAAGGACTTCACGCACAGCAGTCTTCAATGAGGCTGCGTAGATACCCGGTCTCTTCTTCTTGGCTACTCCTACCAGCTGATCAAAGCTGAGGTTCGCCACGAATTTCGAGTTAGGCTCTCCTGATCCCTTATCCAAGCCTGCGGCTTGGCTGATCAGTGCGAATGTGGTTAGCATGCCGACCTTGACGCTGAACTCCCTGGTGTCTGTGTCAATGGTTACGTCTACTGGTACTGATAGTCCATCATATTCGGCTGTCTGTGCGTTGATATCGTTGACGATAGCCATGATGTTTACGCCCATTGGGCCAAGTGCTGGACCGATAGGTGGACCACCGGTGGCTTTACCGCCGTTGACGATGAAGTTGAAAGTCTTCTCTACCATTATTCTTCTAT
>CAZZFH010000307.1:0-3396 GCA_964653295.1 uncultured Candidatus Bathyarchaeia archaeon
ACAAGGGCTGAGCCATCGGGCTTGAAGATAACTAGCCTTTCCCCCGTCTCTAGTTTACTGCTTGCTCTACCATCATAATCCACGATACATTTTCCAGCAATCACTACAGTACGATGTCTTGATATGCCTTGTTTAATGATGTCTGCAGCATCCTTTAGACTTGGGTTTTGAAGTATTGTTTGACGCTGAGGAGACTCCATTTGTTTAGCCTACTTCAGTTATGATTGTGGTCCACGCTGCGTTCATCTTCTGATCATATAGCATCAAATGGGATGTTGCATCATCTAATAGGAAGGTCCCATGCCCGGGATACATGCGTCGAGGCTTGATATTAACGAGCTTCTTGATGCTCTGCTTCCAGTTATTCAAGTCAAATCCGGGTCCATTGATATATCCAAGCCTTCCAGAGGAACCCGCGATGTCTCCAGAGATAAGACTCTTTACACCATCTTCTTCAAAGACGAAGCTTATGCAGCCTGGAGTATGCCCCGGGTTGTGAACCACCTCAAGCTCCAAATCACCAACCACAACTATATCTCCATCATCTATCGTATCATCAATTGGTGCAGCCTCGAAATTAAGATCCCGTTCCTGAGCCATATTGTATAGGCTGAATTCGTTCAAGGTCTCGATGGCTTCTCTATCAGCTGGATGACATAGTATCTTGGTTCCTGTTTCCTCTTTGATATCATGGTTTCCTCCAATGTGATCAAAGTGGCTGTGGGTGATCAATGTCTTGGTTATTTTCTTTGGGTCCAATCCATCTTTCCTGATGTTCTCCAGAATAGAGGGGACACCAAAGCCTCCGCCTGTATCGATGAGAGTCATCTCATCTCCACCATCAACTAGAAAGATGTTACAATCACCACTTGGAGATAGACCATACCCTGATCCACCTACAAGGTAGACGCGTTCAGTGAGCTTCATAATACCTAGCAAACCTTACGCCTTACAGATTTTTAATAGATTCCCCATAAAAACGGTGATTCACATCAGTTTTAGAGATATGGGCGTTCAGTTAAATGGCAATTACCGGGTCAATAGGTCTTGAAAAAAGAAAATGAATGGAGTGTTTATTCGTCGAACTGCGCCTTGAAACGGGATTCCATATCAGGGTAATAGTTGGCGTTAAACTCTTCGAGTTTCTCCGGGTGAGTTAGCTTTACGTGGAAACGAACACCCCCAGGACTCGCAGATTTCCTGTCACAATAAGGACAAACAAACTGCGTCATCGATTCTGCCAAAATACCAGCTCCAATTAATTATTGTAAATACCAGTTATAACATTTTGTACCTAAAAGAATCTAGAAGATACCTTAGTATTCTGCTACCTTTGGCTCATCCACCAACAAAAGGAACAAGACCCCAATGATAACTAAGGCAACAGATAAGATAATCCAAGGTAGAGAGATATCATAGTTGTAAAGATACCCACTCAGGAAGGTGCCGATGGTCTGCATGGTCATCCCAAGGACTCCGCTGCCCCATGCACCACGCATCAACCATATCCCTCCACCACCAATGGAAGAAAGGACTCTCCCACGTTTTTCTCTTGGGGTCATACTAGCAAATAGGCTCTGGAAAGCTGGGTTCATGAAACTGTTTGTGAGGGTGGTTACCGCTGCAAGTATCACGATGTGGGTAAATGTTGTACAGAGAAGGAATAGATAACACTGTACTGCACCCAAGATGAGGCAGATACCTGCAATTTTCTTCTTACTATATCTATCAACAACGCTTCCAGCCGGGATTCCGAGAATAACACTGACTAGCCCCGAGATCATCATTACAGTGCCCCATTGGGTTACACTCAACCCGATGACCTCTTGGGCACGGATTATCCAGAAACCACTTACAAGGGATGCAAAGAATACGCTACTTGATACCAAGAATGATAGTACGTAGAGCCTTCTAGGTATCTCCCAAAGCATACTATACAAGCTTCGGTAAGCCTCAATCACTAGTCCGGGTATCTTACCCAAACTCAAATCAAGCTTATTGGGGTTCTCAACAGTCTCTTTCAGGTACCTAAACCTGAATAAAGCAATTACAGAAGCTATCCAAAAACTAGCGAAATATAGCCCACGCATGGCCCTGCTTATCCCATAAGTATCAATGAGCCAGCCTCCAATAACAGGAGCAGCTAACCCAAAAGCACTAGGAATAGCTACCGTTGCAGCGAAACCTATTCCTCTTTTTGCTGGGGGAATACTATCCGCTACCAGGGCTTGACGAGCAGGGAAATAGAATGTGACAAGGCTCTGTACAAACATCCCAACCCCAAGCCACTGCCATGAATTTGTGAAGGCTGGAATAAGGAAAGCACACGCATAAGCGAAGGTCATATAGGAGATTAGCTTGATTCTGCCCTGATAATCAGCGATATAACCTCCTAGAGGATACAATATTAGGCTGGCTGCGTTTCCAATCGCCATAATGATGCCGATGGTCTCGTAGCTACCTCCAAGGCTCAAGACATAGAGAGACAAGAAAGGCCAGATAATATCGATGGTAGAACGCCATACGCACTCGCAGACTGTCATCACGAGTACATTGCCCTTCATGAAGCTGAATATCTCTCTAATTATAGCCACAGATAATCACTGAATGCCCACCTAAAACCCCTGCACTGTTAAAAAGTTAACCACACGCTTTTAACCATCCTAGAAAATATGGTAAACGATAGAACGTGGCAGCAAAAAAAGACAAGATCACTTGGATAACCTGCCCAGACTGTGGAAGCAAGATAGGCATAGTAATCTCTGTGGGAAAAGCAGAAGCTACCAAGATAATTCATGAAGAGCCATCGGAGGAGTGGCCACCACAATCAGCTCAAGCCATCCTAGAAGCAGCAGGAGTAGACGTATCCCAATTAGACGTTGAGGAAAACGAGACCATGATCTCAGTGAGCCCAAAAAAGTTCCTAGGAGACCAGTGGGGTCCAATCAATGATAAGATAAGGGAGATTGGAGGCAACTGGGTAAGAGATGGCAGGAGCAGTCGCTGGGAGATCCCCCGTGAAGAATCTTAACCTATTATATCTTTGATTATTTCTTTGGCGTAGACCCCTGTTCCAGTATTCTTGGATAGTTTCTCTAGGTATTCGCGCCACTGATAACCCAAGGCATATCTCCACTTCTGGAAACCAGCCTCAATATTCACATATGCAACAGTATGTCTCGCGCAGAAAACTGATCCATCGAGCTTGTCACGGTGACACACCTTACACGCGTATTTCGAGTTATTGGAGGCTTTTCCCCTAATCGCGTTGGATAATGTCTTACCTATCGCTTCCTCACTCAACTTAAACTGGGCCAAGATCGGCTTCAACCCCTCAACCACATCATTAAACACCGTATCAGAGTCCTTCTTTCCTGCCTCGATCTCCTCCAGTTC
>CAZZFH010000308.1:0-3393 GCA_964653295.1 uncultured Candidatus Bathyarchaeia archaeon
GATCAATCATGTGATGTAGGTTGGCGGATGCGACCATGTTCTGTATCACGGTCTTTGGTTTGTTGAGTATGAGGATTCCATTATTTTTTAGCTCCCGCACAACCTTGTTGACGGCGCTGCGGGCCATTTTCTCGGATTTGGCCCCAGTGCAGACCATTTTCCCAGAACTGAATATCAGCGTAGCGGTCTTTGGGCGCTTGAGCCTGAATACGAGACCCGGGAACTGTTTGGGTCTGTATTCAACGTTCCTGAAGACTTTCATTATGGCGAGCAGATCGATTTTCTGGTCTAGACTGGCTGATGCTACTACGTTCTGTATGCTGATGTCTAGATCAGGGGTTGTGGAAGGTATTTCTTGTGTCATATAGTATTTCTCCGTCTTTGGGTATCAGTGTGTTTCCCAAGATATAAGACAATGATAATTCCGGTACTATTTATAAATATATCACGGTTCAAGTGAGGGTAAATATAGGAAAAAAGATAATTTAACAAAGTTTCTGCTCTGATCAAACATATATAACATGACCTCGCCTACTTGGTGAACAAAGATGAAATATGGGGCTCAAACCGAATACGGGAAGCTAAGAAAAGTACTCATGCACAGACCCGATGAGGGGATGCGCGTAGTCACAGCGGAAAACAAGGACGACTACCTATTCAGGGACCCAGTCTACTGGAAGGAATTCCAGCGAGAACACGACTACTACACCGACGCATTGAAGGCTGAAGGGATAGAGGTCACTTTACTCGAAGACCTGCTGGATGAGAGACAGAAACAGATAGCCAGTGTCCTACCTAACCTTGTCTATACGCGTGACGTGGGTATGGTAACAGACAATGGCGCAAACATACTCAGGATGAGGTATGCTGCGAGGTTCGTTGAGCCCACATTGATGGAGGACGCGTTCAAGAAACTAGGCATACCCATAGCCCACAAGGTTGCTCCCCCGGGACTCGTTGAGGGGGGAGACTTTGTCTGGTTTGATCACGATACCCCCATGATGGGTTATGGCACCCGGAGCAACGAGCACGGCGCATTCCAGCTAAAAGACTCCATGATGGGGAACTGTATCAAGGAATTCGTGCTACAGCCCCTACCCAGCTGGAGAGTGCATCTGGATGGAGCCCTAATGATGATGAGCCCAAGCCTAGCCCTATTCTACCCCACAGCCCTCAACAGGTTCCCAGCCTACATCTACAACGAGGACGGGGTAGAACTCATGTGGCTAGAAGAGTACCTCAAAGAGAAGGGCGTGGAACTCATCTACTGCAATGACACCGAGATCAGGATATTCGGAAGCAACATCGTTGGACTAGGCGACAATAAATGTGTCAGCTATGAGTGGAACGAGCGAATAATACTCCTACTAGAGGACAGTGGCTTTGATGTAATCAGCATCCCCGGGAGTCAACTCGCCATAGGCGGCGGGGGACCTCATTGCCTCACATGCCCGATTCTACGAGACTAGAAGAACCTATCAAGGCTGATAGTCTCTGATGTTTTCTCTTTTTCTTTGATGAAGGGGAGCAGTATGCTTCTCTCAGCCTCTTTTAGGAGCTGGACATACTTCTTGGGGTCAAACTTTTTCTGGTACCCTGCTGGGCTTACGCGTCGGAAGGGGTTTTTGTGTTCAGAGTCCACGTATACGTAGCTGATGACGCTGCCCCTGTCTACCTCGCTGCCATTGATATCCAATGCTTCTGCGGCTGCTACGTGGGGGAGCCTAGCCTTGTATCTCTGGAGTTTGCGTCTGAGTATGGTCTTTGCCTCAAGCTCCTCAATAGGCACCATTCCTTGTTTTAGTTCACGTGATGCTTTCTCGATTAGCTTTCTCACTGATTCAACGCCACTGGACAACACATCCTCTTGTGAGCCGTGGGTCAGTAATTCTTGGATGGCTTTTCGCTGAGTGTCCGCGATATACTTGGGTGTATTACGCCTGCGTAGCTCGATCCCCCTGCAGACCAGCTCCCCGTCATACCTCAAACCATAATACCGGTTGATGGCGCCAAAGTCTTCCCCTGATTTCTGGGGCAACAATACAAGGTATTTGAAGTGGTTCTCTACCGTGATGGGAAGATCGAGCCGTTCCTGAATAATTGATGTCAACTCGTCAAAGTCTTCTCGGCTGGCTCCCTTTTTCTCCAAGAATAAACTATCGCTGTTCCCATAGAGAGTGCGGTATCCCTCGGCGCGGGCGATATTCATCGCCTGTACAAGGTTCTCCCTCGCTGCCTTGTTGATCTCCATGAAGGTATCCATGTTCCCAAACTTGTTGGCCCAGCAGCCACTGTACCCATAAGTACAGAACAATATCTCTTTGAGGGCTTGTTGTCTGGTCTCGCACCAGAACCATTCCCGGGGTTTGTCCTTGAGGTTCTTCCTGAGGCGCTTGAAGTAGAGGCGCCTCTCCAATGTATCCCGGGTAAAGTCCAGTAGGAATCCCTCGGTCTCCCGTTGGCTCCGTATGTTCTCGTAGCTGATGTTTTCCTTGAGTATGAGGTGGGGAAACATGCTCTCAAAGTCCAGCGCCGCGACGTTCTCGTGGAGCCCAACACTTGGGGCAAATATCAATCCCCCGTGATCCCTTTCACGCAGAAGCTCTTCAAGGCTCATTACCGGCTGATAGAATCCCCTTCGAGGCAATAGTATGCCGTGTCTTCTCGCCTCGTAGGCTTGGCGACTCTCTATGGCTCGTCCTGCGGCGTATTCTGAGCCTATTCGCGGTACTTCTCGGGTGTACATGATGCGTTCCACGATCCCTGCGAGGCTG
Organism: uncultured Candidatus Bathyarchaeia archaeon; assembly: GCA_964653295.1. Taxonomy (GTDB): domain Archaea; phylum Thermoproteota; class Bathyarchaeia; order TCS64; family TCS64; genus RBG-16-57-9. The sequence goes on from CAZZFH010000308.1 coordinate 2,775, forward strand.
GTTCGTCGGTATATGTGGAGACTGATGTATACCCTGCCCTCTGTGAGGTGGAAACTTCTCCTGTGGTATTTGCCGAGGGAGGGCTTGCGGTGTCTTGTGCATAGGTTGAGCAGCTTCTTCATATCTCTCTCCAAGGAGCATATGAGGTCTGGGTCTGTCTCCTCAATATATTCTTGGAAGGCTTTGAGGGTCTCAGCCTCTGTTCCTGTGAAGCTGTATTCTTCCTGCATCTCCCCGTCGATGGTGATGATTGTGAGCCTTTCATCTTCTTGGTATAATTCATAGCATAGGGTCTTGAATGGGGGTGGCTCTACTCTGAGGTCTAGGGGGACACCAGTGATGGATTGGGCTCTACCCTTCTCATCCGCCTCGACCAGCACCTCACCTAGGGGGATTAACCCGTGATCGGCTAGAAACCGTTGGGTGTGAGAGAGATCGCAGTCAAAGACGTTGCCATATTTCTCAACAAGGCGTACCATGGATCGGTATTGCAGTGGGGAGTCTACTGTGACCCTGATCACCTGTTTTTCCTCTGTGTCTTCTATGGATGTGATTCGGGTTGTGGTCTCTATGCTGTGGATATGGGGGTGCTCATCGAAGAGGTCCATGAATCCATTAA
>CAZZFH010000309.1:0-3390 GCA_964653295.1 uncultured Candidatus Bathyarchaeia archaeon
AGGAGAGGTGATGTAGATGTACAATGAAGAATTCGACAAATACTATAACGAGAACCTGATCCAAGGCGGAACCACATGCTGCCCAGGCTGCGGTGGACCCCTGTTCTGGAAACTAGCACTGAAAGTATTCGGACCAAACACCATCGTCTATGGAGATGGCCCATGCGCCATGTGCGCGTTAAGGTCAATAAAGGTACCTCACTATGGTATCCACTTCAGCTTCGTCGCTGATGGAGCCACAGGGATATCGGCAGCGTTGAGGGCTAGGGGACGAGAGGATGTAACACTCATCTCAAGCGCAGGTGACGGAGCCTCTGCAGACATCAGCCTCGGTAAGATCAGTGCAGCTGCTGAGCGAAACGAGAATATATTGCAGATCTGCATCGACAACGAAGCCTACATGAACACTGGTATCCAGAAGAGCGGCTTGACACCCTATGGAGCATGGACAACAACTACGCCTACGGGTAAGGATAGCAACAAGAAGGATGTACCTATGATCATCGCGGCCCACAAGGTTCCATATGTGGCTACAGCCTCTGTGGCATACCCACAGGATCTCGCGAGGAAGCTTGAGAAGGCCAAGGGCATCAAGGGCTTCAAGTTCTTGCATACGGTTATTCCTTGTCCGACTGGGTGGCGGTTTGATCCAGCCAAGGCGGTGGAGGTTACCCGTCTCGGTGTTGATACGTGGGTTAACCCATTGTATGAGATCGAGGAGGGTGTTCTGAAGGTTAGCAGGAAGACTGAGGCAAAGCCTGTGCAGGAGTATTTGAAGGCGCAGGGTAGGTTCAGGCGGCTTACTGATGACCAGCTTACCTATATTCAGGGTGAGGTTGACAAGAAGCGGGATGATCTGCTCAAGAACGATGGGAAGCAGGTTATCCACTAATCTTCCTTTTTTATACTCTTATTGATGCATATTTTTCTGTGAAAGGGTTTACCATCGCTGGACATGTCGATCAGGTGATCAACGCTGAGGGGGAGAAGGTACAGCTTGGTGGTCCACCCTGTTTTAGCTCAGCGCTCGGTAAAACACTCGGATTCCCGGTTGAGGTAGCTACTGAGATCGGTTATGATTTCCCGGATGAACTGGTTCCAATGCTTCGTTCACTTGGGATAGACTGTGAAAAGAGATCTGATCTTCCTATGACGAGGTTCGTTTTGGATTACAGGTATGAGCCTAGAATGATGATGGTGCCTACTATATGCGGACCCATCAAGTTATCTCAAATACAAAACTCTGAGCGTCTTCTGCTCTGTCCAATAGCTGGAGAGGTTAGCAATGAATTGATTATGGATGTTGATCCAAGTTTCCTCGCCTTGGACCCTCAGGGATTATTGAGAAACATCAAAGAAGACTACACTGTAGAGCCGTGCGAGTGGTGTAACCCTAATGCGCTGGAGAAAATTGATCTGTTAAAGACCAGCTCAAATGAGCACAGCCTAATAACAGGAATCACGGATATCAGGAAGAGCCTGAAGAAACTAGTCAAACTAGGTATTGATGTAGCGGTTATTACAGATGGCAGGAACGGTTCCTATGTGATGACTCACTCAGATTTTTTCCGGGTTCCAGTCTATCCTGTGGAAGTAATGGATTCAACAGGAGCAGGTGATGTATTCATAGCTGGACTTGCCTCACATATAGACGAGGGACTAGAGTGGGCTTCTACAGTAGCATCGGCTTCAAGCTCAGCCATCGTAGAGACCAGTGGACCCGAGATAAAATGCGATAAGACTGAGATTCTAGGTAGAGCAGAGCGGATCTATAAAAAGATTGAGCAACTAGGCTAGTCTCTGTTTTGCGACCCAGTAGATCGCTAGTGCAATCAGGATATCCAGTGTCCACCACTTCATCAGCTTTGGAAGCTGAGATAGCTCCATAAATGAAGGCTCAAACTCTGAACCCCTAACCTCGAACTGTGGTGCCTGAGACGCACTAGCTTCGGCTGCCTCAGCCGCTTGCGCCGCATCGGCTATATCTCCAGAATCATCCTTAGGGGAAATGGACACAGTGCTCCCATCAGATGATAACGATTCCTCGGTGCCACCGGTTAAGAGCATTTGTTGGGGGGTTGTATACATGGCTACCTGTTGGGGTACGGCAGAGACAAGTATGTAGCCAACCGCTACGGCTAATACCATGTATACGAGAGACTTTTGGGTCATCAACTATGCATCATCTCCATTACTATTAATGCTAGAGATTAGAACACCCCAAAGGCATGACTGGGTCGCCTGTTCTACTATCAGAACACTCATTGTGGGCGCTCCCTCCATATCTTGATAGTCTCATACCATAGAATCACCGATGGGACCAGCCCCATCATAATCGTTGTAATGTATTCTCGGCTCGGGAAATAGGGGGTTTGTACAATGAAAGTGATGAGCATAGTGGTCATCAATACAGCGTAGAAGAGGTAACGCGGAAGCATAATCCCGCCCAACGTGATAAACTGCTTCAGGACACCCACTTTAATATCTTTGACTAGCTGATAATCACCATAGACGTTCTCAACCAACCCTAGGTCTTGGAGCTTGTTCAAGTGATAACTGGATACACTTGGGCTGCTGAACCCCAGCTCACGCTGTACCTCACGTACCCCTACAGCGTCACCCGGGTTTTTGAGTATGTGCATATATACAAGCAGGGTTTTTCCCTTAAGCTCTGATTCTATGATCTCTTCGTCGCTGGACACAGATGCTCACTCTTGCCTCAAAAATAGTGGTTTAGTCTTTAAAGATATTGAAGATGGCCAAGGTGGAGATGACAGCTTCCTCGGTCCTGACAGTCGCTGTTCCCTGATCCGGGACAGTATTTAGGATGTAATCGAATACCTCTTCAACCCTTCTACCCTCACGCTCAATCATCTCACCCACACCCTCCTTGTATGAACCAAAAACAATGAGAGTCTTCTCAGCTTCAGCCCAATCAGCCTCAAGCCTCTCCTTAACAGAAGAGAAACTATCGCCTATCTTGGATGTGGCGATGGTAAGGTCCCATTCTGGGCTGTGAGCCAAGTCGCTGAGCCGCCCCTTGCTTCCCCTCAGATCATAGCCCCAGTAATGTGGTATGTTTTTCTTCTTGACGCTCCTGCCGGATAACTCTGGTTCAGTCTGCATGATCTCCGTGATAATTCTGGCGCCTCTCGTAGGGGGCTTTCCCCTCACATTCATCAAGACATCGAGACCAACATCAACCTGATAATTGAAGCCTGAGCCCCCTACCACAACACCTTCCCTAAAATCCCCTACGTCTACTTGGCTGAGGTTTTCATCTATAGCGTGATGAGGCGTCCTGAGTGGGGGGAGGGTTCCAGCGTACTGGAGCTCTGGACGCATATCGAAAAGGTGTTTTCTCAGGTACTGGGGGGTCTCCAAGTAGCC
>CAZZFH010000310.1:0-3368 GCA_964653295.1 uncultured Candidatus Bathyarchaeia archaeon
AATTATAGATTTGAAGCATTCGGATATAAATTGTAGAGTTCGGATTATAAAATTAATTTATATTAGTGGGAGTAAAGAAGGGGGATCTATACTCCCACTGAACCTGATGTTATCAACAATTTTTTAAAAAGTCAAGTAAGCTTTACAAATCATTTTTTTAATAAATAATCTCAAATATCCCACCTCGTAGGTGGGATATTTTACAGGTTAAAAAAAATATTTATAGTTTCTAATAACTAGTTTTGACTTTGATTTAGGGTGAAAACAAATCATTTTATCGTTTACAATTACTATGCCTTTATCTTTTTGAATAAGAGGACTAGATTTTATTTTTTTAAACTGATAGTTTTTTTTGTTATTCATGTTTCTTCCAACTAGGACGCCGATGTGTATTCCAGGGTACTCTTTGATGATGCCTGTTATGTCATACTTCATTTTTGTTTACCCCGAGATGGCGCTTGACTTTTTCAGTGCTTCAATCTGTTCGTCTGTGTATCCAAGTATTTCTTTGAGTACGGTTTCGTTGTGTTCTCCTATTATGGGTGACGCGGTCTTGATTTGTACTGGGGTCTCGCTGAATTTTACTGGGAAATTAACTACTTTTACTAGTCCAGCCTTCTTGTGCTCAACCGTGATAAACATGTCTCGCTCTATCAGATGAGGGTCCTTCACAACATCATTTAGCTTATACACAGGGGCAACCGGTACCTTTGCAGCGACAAAGTAGTCTACTGCCTCATCTCGGGTCATCTGGGTTACTTTTTCCTCGATGAGTTTCTCTGTTACCTCCTCTACCCCCATGTATTCCCTGAGATCGTCTATGAGGCGTGGGCTGAAGCTAGCCAGCCTGATGTATCCATCCTTTGCCTTGAAGAGCCCACCAAAGCCCCTTGCCATGGGGTATTTAGCCTGTATCTCATGGAGAAGCATACCAGATAGATTGTACCCTGAGATAGCCATATTGAGGGAGGTCATACAATCAAGTTGAGCGACATCAATCATCTGCCCTACACCAGTCCGGTCTCTATGCCTGATGGCTGCTATTACGCTCATTGCGGCGTATAACCCGGGTCCAAGATCACCATAAGCCTGAGCCATCTCAATGGGAGGCCCATCAGGATCAACGCCATCCCCAGTTAAACGAGAATGCCCACTCATGGTCTCAGCTATAGGGGCAAAACAGGGACGCTCCCTATAGGGTCCAGTCTGCCCGAAGCCACTCAATGCAGCATAGATAATCTTGGGGTTTAACTCCTTGAGTACATCATAGCCTAGTCCAAGACGCTCCATGGTACCGGGTCGGAAGTTCTGTACCACTATGTCTACATTTGGCACTAGTTCCTTGAAGACTCTGAGACCCTCCTCTGTTTTGAGGTTAAGTGTTAGTCCTTTCTTGTTTAGGTTGAGTTGATGGAATGTGTAGCTGCTGCCACCAGCGATATAGGCATCTGCTAAGCGGTCTACACTGCCCCATGGAGGTTCTATTCTTATTACCTCGGCGCCAAAGTCTGCGAGCATCATGGTACAGAAGGGCCCGAACCAGAACTGAGTCAGGTCAAGTACTCGTATGTCTTCAAGGATCTTCATGCAGGAAAGGATACGGGTATTAGGTAAAACGGTTACTCCTTGAACCGTACCTTCACGGTGTTGAACATTGGTCCTCCGCCGATCTGTTGTGGGGTTCCGGGGGCGAGACTATTCTGTATGTTGTCTTCTGTGTCGATTAGCTCCCTTGGTGTCCAGATTATACCAGAGGGAACCTTGTTAGTTATCTTGACTGTTACCAGTAGTTGCCCATTTTCATTGTAGATCAGGCGTTTTTCCCCATCTTTGAGGTTGAGGTTCTCGGCGTCTACGGGGTTTACCCATGCTGTACAGGGTATCTCATTGTAGACATCTTTGAATTGGGTGTGAGTGTACTGGGGTAGGGCGCTGTTGAGCATTATTAGCTCCCCTTCTTCGAGTTGTATATCGTATTGATAGGGTAATGGGGATACTTCTTCTGTGGTGCTTGTGGATGTGAACTCAAGTCTTCCTGTGGGGGTCTGGTACTCGTCTAATGGTAGGTGACGCAACTGGAGATATTTTCCATGGAGTAGATCATTGAAACCACCGTCAATGAATGCTTCACTGAAGTTTTTCTCCATATCAAGCCAAGGATCAACGTGAACCCAAGGCTCTTCGACATTCAAACGTTTAGCTAATTCAATCATCAAAGGATGCTCGTCCCAGCTTTCCGCTAAGGGAGTGATGGCTTTTCGCCCAAGACGGACAAAGGGATGCGAATCCGATAAGTAGACATCGTCTTTCTCCAGATATGTTGTAGCTGGGAGAACAATGTCTGCTAGTTTAGCTGTCTCGGTTAGATGGGTCTCGTGGACTACTAGGAAGCAGTCATCTCGCTTGAATCCCTCAACTATACGGTTACTGTCGGGTAATGTGAGGACAGGGTTTGTCCCCACGACATAGACAAATTTGAACTCTCCTTTGGCAAGTCGTTCTCCGAGGGAGATCATGCTTACTACTTTTGGAGGTCTATCTGTCAGAGTGGAGCCATACAAGTCCCCTTTGATATATCGTCCAGTACCATTTGTATAATAGAACCCTCTATGCTGCCCAAGCAAGGCGGGGAGAAGGGAGACTGCTCTACAGGATTCAGCCCCAGTCAGGCTCTTGTTTAACCCTATTCCTATCATGAATACACTGGGTTTCTCCAAGAGCATAGCACAGAACTCTTTGATCCCTTCCCAGCTTACACCAGTAACCTCTTGTACTCGTTCAGGGGTCCAGCGTAGGGCTTCCTCACGATACTCTTCGTAGCCATGGGTGTGTTTCTTGATAAAGTCGAGGTCAATCATGTTGTTGACTATGAGGTAATGAGCGATGCCATAAGCTAATGCGACATCTGTACCGGGTTTAGGGCAGATCCATAGGTTGCCGAGTTCAGCTGTCTCTGATTCTCTTGGATCAATGACGATTATCTTTGCATGGTTTGTTCTTCTGGCTCTTGTGGCTAGTGCCCATTGATGTGGGCTGCTGGTTTTTGCGTTGAACCCCCAGAAGATTATATTCTTCTTTTCCTCCAGCTCCATTGGCTGGCAACCGTATCTCAAACCATAGTGAAGCCCAATCCCAGCGTGCCCACTAGCAGAACAAAGAGTATAATCGGTCATGGTGGCTCCAATGGCGTTCCAGAGACGCTTGCTATAACCTATAAGATACCCGGTATTCCCAGAGTAGTCCAGCAGGAGCACGGATTCTCGTCCATGTTTCTCAATGGTATCAGTGAGCTTCTTGGTTACCTTGTCAAGGGCTTGATCCCATTCTACTTTATCGTATTCTGTTTCGGAGTCTTGTTTTCTGATGTT
>CAZZFH010000311.1:0-3352 GCA_964653295.1 uncultured Candidatus Bathyarchaeia archaeon
TACCTCAACATTACCAAAGAGAACATGAATACACGCGATGTACAGGTAAGGCTCGCTGAGTTATTCGAGTTAGACCCATCAGAGGTGGGAAAAGCCGGGCTCAAAGACAAAAACGCCATCACTACACAGACCTTTAGCGTAGTCTTTGACGGAACTAAACCGGATCCAGAGGAAATTATATCGATAGTTGAAGCCGAAATACCTGTAAAAGTAAACTGGGCGAAATATCATACAAATAAGATAAGAGCCGGACATCTGCTGGGAAACCGGTTCAAAATCACTATAACTGAACCAGAACCCAATGCACTGGGAAAAGCCAGAAAAATCGCTGACAAGATACACGATATTGGTATCCCAAATTATTATGGTGTCCAGAGAACCGGGGAAGAAGGCGAAAACATCCTCCAAGGATGGCTAATCCTCAAAGGAAAGAAACGTCTCGGGGACAGATGGCTCAGAAAATACCTCCTCTCAAGTTATCAGAGCTATCTATGTAACAGGTATCTCGCTGAACGGGTAGAAAAGGGACTATTTACCATGTTGATACACGGTGATTTGGCAAAAAAATATGATACTGGTGGCGTTTTCTGGGTAGAAGAACAGGAAACTGAGCAAAAAAGATTCGAAAACAAGGAGATCAGCTTCACAGCCCCCATGTTTGGATACAAGATGCGGGAGGCGAAACATGAAGCACACGAGCTAGAAAACAGTATACTGGATTCCGTTACCATTAACAAGAAGGATTTTCGCCGACATCATGTGAAGGGAACCCGTAGAACCGGGCGCCTCCTGCCCAAGATAGACTTGAAAGAGACCACAGATGGTTTAGAATTGTGTTTTTCGCTCCCAAAGGGCTCATTTGCCACCATATTACTGAGGGAGTTCATGAAAAACGAGCAATCTGATGATTAATTTATCAAAATCTATGAACAGTATTCTATACTATTCTTATGTTTCTTACACACTGATCGGTTTTCTTATTTTTAGATATGTTACATAGCCCCTTTTTCCTTATATCTACTTCACGTAGAGTCAACTCTAACCGGAAAGCAGGGAAAAAAATGAGTCACGCAGACAAAGTCGAAGTCATGGACTTCCTAATCAACGTCTTAAAAGACCACGAAAAGAACCTAGACACTCTGATATCACGGGCTGAGAACATCATTGAAGACAATAATTCACCTCAAAACCTGGTAAAAAACCCTCCAAGCCTTCGAATACTGCTAAAAGATTGGGAAGAATTCTGTGATAGAGCGGTTGAAGCCGAGCTCATCTGCTTCGATCTAGTAGACTCAACCTTCTACTGCAACGCCATAACCGAGAACAAAATATATCGATACTGTGAGGAAGCCCCAGAGATTACATTGGAACTCAATGAGACTGAGAACAACCTTGTTTTATCTGGGCTCAATATGGGAAAAACCATCAAAAATAACATCTCGATCTTGAATGGACAGCTTTCCATCGGATTGGAACTCAAATCAAACAGGATAAAAAACTCGGGTGAAAAACACAAAATCGATTACGAACTCGATGTATTATACACAAAAAACTGGTTATCACGAGAACTGGGAATCCACCGTGATTTTATCGTATTGGGAAACATTGACTCCTAGTCGAGATCTTTCGGGTTCGAGATTTCTACAAGGTCCTTGGCCTTGCTATAATATCTTACCACATTCAATCCTTTCTGGGTTAAAAGATACTTTACCTTGGTTCTCTTATCCCTAATCTTTCCATCCTCTTCTGCAATTAAACCTTGATCCAGAAGAGATTGAAGTATTCCCTTTAATGGCTTGTAAGAAAGGTTAGCCCCATACATTATCTTTGTAGGTTTATTTGATCCATTCATAATCTCGGTCAAGACATCGACATATATCTCGAATCTTGATCTTCGACTACTCATAACCAATCACTAATATCATCCAATTGAGTTTCATCAATATATAATAATTACGCCATAAAACAGGATTCTTTTCTATAAATCTATTATAAACATCCATATTTTCTAGAAATAATGTGAATATTTTGCTAGTAACTGTTTTTAGTATAAGAAAATTATTCATCTTTATTATTGTTGTATATTGCTGCGACATACATTCTCTTAATAGAATATTTTAATGATTCAACTTCGGCAAACCGCCAATAATCATTGGAGATTAACAGAAATGAAAATAGTTAAGAGACGTGGTATGACTGGACTCGAGACCGCCATCATCTTGGTGGCATTCGTTATCACAGCAGCGGCATTCGCATTCGTCGTACTGAACATGGGATTCCTGACAGCCGAAAAGGCACAGTCAGTCATCTCATCTGGTATGAGTGAGGCGAGCAGTGCATTGCTCACAGATAGCGGAGTCATCGGACAGTTCAACCAGACTGGCGGAGATCAGGCGGACATCGACCTATTAAAGTTGACCTTCTTCCTCTAGCTCAGCCAGGGACATGAACCCATAGATCTGGATGACAGCAAGCTCGTAGCAACATACACCAACGCAAGATGTCACGGAGAGCTCTACAATAGCAACGGCACCATCATGACCATTTACGGCGTAAATGATGACGGTGACAGCCTGTGTGAGACTGGTGAGAAGTTCAAGGTAGTAATTGACTTTAGTGAATTAAATGCCTCTGCAGTTGATCCAGTTTTAGGTGATCAGGATGATGTATATGCACACCCCTATGAGGAGTTCAGAGTCGAGCTAAGGCCATCAGCCGGAGCTGTACTGTCTATCGATCGCCAGATCCCAGCGATATACAGCGTTATTATGACACTAGAATAGTAGCGTTAATATCTCCTTCCCTTTTTTAATATTCAAACATATAGAATTAATGATAAATGAGAAAAGATGAGTCTAATTTAAGTAAGATACGGTTAGACTCGATTTTTCACCGATCCTTGTTCTATAATCCTTTTTTAAACAGAAACAATGGTGAGAGCGAATGGCCGAAAACAAGGACTCTAGTATGGAGCTTGAATCTGAACTAGAGAATATGGGGGATCTAGACATGGAGCTAGATCTAGACAATGATGTCACCGCTGACATGGTGGAGCTAAAAAACCGAATGGATAAGGCGGATCAGGAGATGCGGGCGATGACAGAGGCCATGAAATCTACTCTTCTCGATGTACGTACTTTGATGCAGGATATGGATAACCCGTTTAACATGCTAAGAGATATGGGTGTCGATAAGCTGGTAAATGTGGCAGTAGAGACTGTCGAGGACGAGGTTAATAAACAGAAGCGAGAAGAAGCTAAAAAACGGCTAGCTGGAACCGAGGATGAAGGAAGAGATCCAGTAGTGGTTACCGTGGAAGGTCCAGCAGCGTCGAGTCCAATTGTTCAAGCTT
>CAZZFH010000312.1:0-3344 GCA_964653295.1 uncultured Candidatus Bathyarchaeia archaeon
TCCAGATCCGAACCTGCTAATGATTTCGGCAGCCCTCTTAGCATCATCGATCGATTTGATCTTAATTCCAGACAGTATCTCGGCTTCATGGATGTTCGGTGTCACGATCTTGGCTAATGGGAGAAGCCTGTTCACTAGAGCCTCCTTTGCTTCAGGTTCAAGGAGTTCAGCTCCGCTAGTCGCTACCATGACTGGGTCCACTACAATCTCTACGAGTTCATACACAACGATCATATCAGACACAGTCTCAATGATCTCAGCGCTATGAAGCATCCCTATCTTAACAGCGTCAACGCCGATATCACTGATAACTGCCTCCATCTGAGCCTTGATTATAGCCGGATCTATACTCTGGATCGCTGAGACCCCTACAGTGTTCTGGGCGGTCACAGCCGTCACGACAGTCAAACCATGTACATTATAGGCAGCGAATGTTTTCAGATCTGCCTGAATACCTGCGCCTCCACCTGAATCTGAACCTGCAATTGTTACCACTTTCCTCATTTTAGGTACTCCTTCAGAATCTTGACTGCGCAGAAATCACCGCACATGCTGCATCCTTCATCCTTACCATTTCTAGGCGCCCTAGCGTCCCTGATGCACCTCGTCTTCGAGGGGTTTATGGCTAGGTTGATCTGTTTCTCCCAGTCCAAATCTGCTCTGGCTTTGCTCATATCATAGTCCCACTGGGAGGCGGTTTCAGGTCTCCTGACAAGGTCACCTATATGAGCCGCTATCCTTGACGCGATTACACCCTCTCTCACATCGTCTACATCGGGTAACCCGATGTGCTCTGATGGTGTGAGGTAGCAGAGATAATCAACGCCTGAGGCTGCTGCTAGAGCCCCTCCAATGGCGCCGACTATGTGGTCATAGCCGGGGGCGATATCTGTGACAATTGGACCTAATACGTAGAATGGTGCTCCTTTGCAGATCGCCTTCTGGAGCTTTACGTTTGTTTCCACTTGGTCCAATGGCACATGTCCGGGTCCTTCTACTATGGTTTGAACGCCGGCGTCTCTCGCCCTTTGCACGAGTTCACCGATAGTGATAAGTTCCTGTATCTGAGGACCATCAGTCGCATCATAGACGCATCCTGGCCGCATCCCGTCACCTAAACTTAGAGTTACATCGTATTCCTTCGCGATTTCGAGGAGATAGTCAAAGTTTTTGTAAAGGGGGTTCTCCTCCCCCGTGTGGAGAATTCTTGAGGCGATGAATGTTCCTCCACGGCTGACGATGCCCATTAATCTTTTCTGGTTTTTAATTCGCTCTACACTCTGTTTGTTCACAGCGCAGTGAACTGTGATGAAATCCACTCCGTCTTTTACCTGCTTGGTTATGACGTTGAAAACATCGTCTTCTGTCATATCTATGATGGCTTCGCCTCGTTTCTGGGCCTCGATGGCTGCTTGATAGATGGGAACAGTTCCTACAACAAGTTTAGTCTCTTTAAGAACCCGTCTTCTTATCGCATCGATATCTCCTGCGGTGCTAAGGTCCATGAGAGTATGGGCTCCTGCCTCCTCAGCCACGCGAGCCTTCTTTAACTCCATCTCTACGTCGCAGATATCCTGACTTGTACCTATGTTTGCGTTAACCTTGACGCGTAAGCCTTCTCCTATTCCCAATACGGGGATTTCTCTGCCCACGTTTTTTGTAATAACTATTCGACCAGCTGCTACGCCTCTCATAACCTTTTCAGGCGGCAACTGTTCTGAATGGGCAACGTATTTTATTTCGTCTGTTAATACACCGTTTCTGGCGTAATCAATTTGAGTCTTCATTTAGTTTACCTTTGGATTATTTTTCAGGTTAATCTCCCTGTCGAGTTTCGCAGCAAGCCGCTGCATCAAAAAATTTTCACGTTCCGAGATACCGGTTCCCTGATCTGGCCTAAGTTGAACCCCCATGTAACCGTTGATGATGACTGTCTCAGCCCTGGCAACTGCTTTTAAGATGGGATCAAGTTCGCCTCTTTGAAGGTGGATGCTAACATCGTTGATGAACAGGGTGGATGTGGGTTCTTCGAGAAACTTTTCTATTAGATGACTAGTGATATCCTTGTTATAGTCAGCATAGCTTAGTAGCTGTTCAGGGCTTTCAGCTGAGAGCCTAGGAGTCTTAATGTCCTCACTTTTCAGGTGTCTTACCCTTAACTTAGATTCATCAAGCAAGTGTCCTCCGACCTCGAAGCCCTTAATAGTGTCTCGCTTTGGGGCAAAATCCAGTACCGTGATCTGTTCTCCCATGTCTATGGCTATCTCTAGAAGTCTTTTCGTGAGAACGGTTTTACCTGTTCCCACGTCTCCAGTGATGATGGTTTTTCTATCTTTAAACGCCTCAAAGGAGTAGTCTATCAAATCCCAGTCTCCTAAAAGATTTTACTACGATGTACCCGAGGACTGCCCCAGGCACACTGCTGATGGCGAAAGCTATCCAGAAGAAATACAGTGTAAGGCTTTGTCCCTGCATTGGAGCGAGTATAAAGGCGCTTAATGTAGCCCCCACCATGACTGTTCCTATTGGCTCAGTTAACGCGGCGAGATCTGTTTTCTTCACGTATCTATGAACCATTCCCACGACAAATGCTCCCGGTATTCCCCCGGGGAACGCGTAAAGTGTTCCAAGTCCTAGGATATTCCTTATAGTGCCTGTGGCTACTGCCATCAAGACTGCGTACCATGGGCCCAGCAATACTCCCGCGAAGGCGTTCATCATGTGCTGTGCTGGGAAGCATTTTGTGGCTCCTAAGGGTATGTAGAAGGCGCTTAACGCTACAGTTAGTGCCGTGAGAACGGCGGTTACCGTGATCTTTTTTGTGTTTGATGAAGTGACTGCGCCACTTTGAACGGATTCTAAAAAGTCGTTAAACCTTAAACTTATTTTACTCTTCGTTTTGGTCCCTCCGCCAGCATTATCTGGATCAGGTTCAAAGGGTCGACGCTTTTGCGTCCTCTCAGCCGGGCTGATGCCCAGCTCCCCTTTTCGAGTGTGAAGGGGAGTCGGGTTTTATATAAGCTTAACTGGAATCGGGGTGAGTGTTTTTTCTCCTTTAGATGTACAAGCTCATGGACAAGAACGTACTCAATACACTGTATTGGTTTCTTTGCGAGTTCTAGATTGAGCCATATTCTTTTCTTGGCGGGGATGCATGAACCCCATTTTTACTTGGGGGTGTTTAGTTTGAATATTCCTAGTTGTCATTTTATACTGTAAAACGTATTTCTATACACGTCAATTAACTCCCTTAGGGTTCATCCGGTGGTTAAACCACTATTTATATTAAAGTAAACCGTGAGTACGTTTGAAATAATTTGCCACTATCTTTAGAAACAAACAAA
>CAZZFH010000313.1:0-3308 GCA_964653295.1 uncultured Candidatus Bathyarchaeia archaeon
TCTTTCATCGACGAGGAGCCTGACCGGGTTTTCGATAGAAAGAAGAAACAGGTTTCGGATGATGATCCCATAGTCAGGGAGCACTATGAGACGAAAATAAAAAATTACAAAGACTACCTGGTTAACCTGCATTATAGTGACCAGACGATAAAGGGATATCTTAAAGTGGTTACCGGGTTCTTCGATAAAATCGGGTTGGGTTTAACTCTCCCTAAAGGGTTCTGGGATGTTCGAGTAAGTGAATATGTTCAAGATCATAAGGTGACGAAAAGGTATCCTCTGTTAGAGGAAATAAAATCGATATACTACGCCAGTGATCAAAGGGGAAAAATTGCGATGCTGTTCGGCTGTCAAAATGGGTTGACAAACTCGGATGCGGTAAAAATAACGTGGGATAAGTTTAACCTGAATTGGGACGGTGTAGAATTCTATACTGACTTCTATGTGGTCGACCACAAACGAGTCAAGACTGACGTATCGGGTAAGATGGTCTTGGGTCCGGATATTCTCTACGTTTTAAAGCAGCTATGGTTGCAAGACGATAAGCCAGACTCCGGGTATGTATTAAATTATCGAGGAAACAAGTTGAAGTCATATGTCATGAACGATTGGTTTAACGAGAGCGCAGTAAAGGCTTTAGGCCCGGAAAGGGCGAAAGAAATGACATTTACAGACCTTCGAGACTTCTACAACAACGTCATCAAGTCTAAAAAGGAGATAAAACAGGAGATCGCGGATCTGCTCATGGGCCATAAGCCAGCAGGGTCTAGGGGAGAATACTATGTATCGGATCAAACCATTATCGATCACTATAGAACTATCTACGATGAGCTAAGTGTGAATAGCTGGAAATTCAAGGCGAAGGTTGAGGGGTTAGATGAGTTAAATAAAGAAGTCGATGGGTTGAGAATTGCAATAGTGCAACAGGAAAAAGAAATAATATCGATTAAAACTAGGAACAGCGGGCTACAGCAAATGTATAGCGATCTTGAGAGGGATTTGGAAAGTGAACGAGGCAAGATGAACCATTACGAGGAAAGGGTAACAAGGATCGAAGTCGGAATGAAATCCATACTGACCCACATTGCAAAACTGGAAGAAGAAAAAAACAAATCCTAGAAGATCCATGACACCCTTCCCTAATTTTAGTCGCGAGTGCCTAGGGAAAAGTTGCGGATGAGTCGAAAGATTTTATCACATCTAAGATTCGTCTCCTCGTCTCCTCGTCTCGCTCTTTTGAAGCCATCTCTATCAGTTCGCGTAGGAGGTCAGCCTTGTCCTCGATAAACCTTAAGGGCCACATATAGGATGGAATTCCATCAACCGTTACATGTGGAGGTGCAATGGATTCTTTGAAGAGGTTTATGAAAAACTCTTTTTTTCCCTTTTTATCAAGCACGACGCGTATGAGTCTTAGTGCCTCCAAGTATGCATCTCTCGAATTATTCACTTCACTGTTGCGCGGGTCTTCCTTAGCCCTCCTCAGCCAGCCAAGAGCTAAGCCTTTCAGCTGCTCCTCTTCATTCTTAAGTTCATTCATAATCTTATCGCTTTTAGGAGCCAACTCCCTCAACAGGATGAACAACTCTCTATGAGAAGATTCAAGATTAACGTCAACCTTGATACGATTCAAAAAGTAATTAGACATCCTCAAACATTGAGTTGGGTTGGTCTTAGCTATCATTCCAAGTCTTTTATACATGATTTTAAGGAGCGCTGGTGGTATGCTTTCTCGGGGATCCTGAGATTTACTATCCTTAAGCTGCTTGAGCCAAATGTCAACCTCATTCTCATCCTCTATTACTCTTTTCAGTGCGGGTTGTAACTCCTGAAAGTATGTAGAACATATACGACTACCGCTTTCTGTGAGACTCCACAGTTTACTTCTTTTATCCGCCCCTTTTTCAAAGTCAACTAACCCCGCTTTTCTAAGCTCTTTGAGTTGAGATGATACCCATGATAACGACATCTTATCCATCTCTTTATCGAGTTCAGTGGCTGTATAGCTGCGCTTGTAGAGCATTGCTAAGATATCCCAACGCCGCCCCACTACTCTAGCCCTCCGCGATAAAACTTTATCTTTCTCTCGATTACTTTGCGTTTTACCTCACCATCTTAAATAAATTATTAAAGTATTTTTAAAACTTTGGATATTAAGATTGTAAATATTATGACGACATTAAAGGAGTGCCCCGACAAGACTGGTGTATACCTCTCAGGGCCTGAGTTGAGATCAGCTTGGAAACTTAAGGAAGATCGGGAACTAAATAGCCTGTCTTGGGCGGTGCGCCTCCTCGTTCGTGAAGGTCTAAAAACACTAGGCGACCTACCGCCCGAAGAGGCAGATGATGGAGTACCCGAGGAGGTTTAAGATGGAAATTAAAACAGCCTCGACTCGAGCAAGCACACGCACCGCTAGGGAGACCTCCTTGGAGACCAGATTAAGCAGACTCGAAATGCAATTGGAACGTGCACAATCACGAGTATTAGCCTTGGAGGAGAATAGTAAATAAGAGCTGACCTCGCTGAAATTAAAAGTGGGGGTGCACGCCCTTAGCGCACCCCCGACACCCACCGACCTCTGGAACCATAAACGGCGTTTATATCGTAAGGGGGTCAACCTGTTATAGAAGTCAAACTTAATAATGATTACGCTTTTCACGCGCATAATTCGAAGAGTATAGACAAGATTAGGCTAGATCTCAGACGCACAGACGAGCTTTTACGTCTTCTCGAGGTGAGGGTTGAGGAACTCGAAAAAGCCAACCACGGAATCTCTGTCTCCATCAGAATCAAGGAGGGAAAGAGGGACGAGGCGTGAAGAGGATAATATACCCACACCAAATGACTCGGGCAGGATGCCTTTAGATGTCAAATGGGATTTGACATCTGCTCCGCCGGTGTTTAAGTTATGTGAGCAAGTTGTAAAATACAATTATTTTACATCTACTACTAACAACAACAACAACAACAAAAACAACAGAGATGTCAAATCGTTCTTTACAACTTTAGGCGACGAAACGCCTGCACAAGATGTCAAATCATTCTTGACAACCATGCTAAGGGATCGCCGGACGCGAAAAATCAGGTCTTTCCTGAGGACCTGGGCCAACGATATTGGTGAGCAGATAATCCTCCACTTATGGATACATGGGGCTACAACCCCCTTTGAACTGACTGAACTATATGAATTCTCGAGACAGACAGTGAATAACAACCTTACAACATTAGAGAGCATTGGCTTCATACGAAAGACCGTCACTGTACATTCAGGTGGGAAGGAATCTTGTGTCTACGCCCTTGCAATC
>CAZZFH010000314.1:0-3304 GCA_964653295.1 uncultured Candidatus Bathyarchaeia archaeon
GGTAATATCATCAGCGTGGATATGGTTGATGAGCGGCTTGCCATGGCTGAGAAGCTTGGAGCCGACCATGTGATCGATATGAGACAGCTCACAACTGCTGAGGCGCGGGTGAAAGAAGTTCAGGGCCTCACCAATGGTCTCGGTGGTGATGTTGTCATCGAGGCGGTTGGTGTCCCAGCCGCTGTTCCAGAGGGTATTGATATGACTCGTCGTGGTGGCAGGTCTGTCGAGGTGGGTCATTATACGAATCCGGGCACAGTGCCCATCAACCCGCATATTATCTGTAACAAGGATATGGATATACTGGGTTCGTGGACGTATCCGCCGACACAGTTCGGCACAGTGCTGGACCTAATGAGGCTTGCAGCGGATAGGTTGCCTCTCGATGAGATTGTGACCCACAAGTATCATGTGACTGATGCACAGAAGTCCATTGATACATTGAAGGCGCGTCAGGGCATCAAACACGCCCTAACGGGCTAAAAACCTCTTTTTAGTCGAATAGGTTCAGGTACATCGCGTCTATTATCCAGCTACTCTGTGTTATATCTGGGTCTCGAAGTGTGTCCCTGAATCTGATGTTGAATATTGAACCTGTGTGGTAAGCCGTGATGTCTACCGTGTTCCATCCGGGCTGAATATCAGATATTATTGTTACCCATTGAACACCATTCCAGACATCAACCCTGAGCGCCTCGGCGTCCTGAGCCTCACCATAGATCAGCAAGTACTCGTAGGTCTTTTGGGGTAAACCAATCCAAAGAACCTCCAAATCAAGCCAATAATTAGTGGTTGGAGGAGTTGCCACGCTGTTTAATGTGATTTGATCGATCCAGATCGATTGTCCATTTGCTATACCTGTGGCTCTAAACCTGAACTGAAAGACTGCGGATAGGTACTGGGGGTCACTTGTTGCTAGATTGTAGTTAAGCCAGGTATTTTCCGCTCCTGCGCTTAGATCTGCTATTATATCCCAGTTTGCTCCATCCCAGAACTCTAAGAGGAGCTCATCTGGCCCAACATTTGTGGAGACCCTGTACCAGAAGTCGATTGTAAATGAGGGCCCACCAGAGGTAACGATTACTGGTGATATCAGGTTCCCTGTGCTGGCTCCTCCTACTCCATCATAATCTGCAGAGAAGGCGCCATCATGTATCTGATCGCTTTCCTTGTTCCACCTGTTTCCCCCCGGGGCTGGTGCTGTCCATCCCGTTGGGAGCCAGGCTCCTTCAAATGATTGACTCATCAAAGTAGTTGGCACAGGGGTTAAAACTGGAAGGGCTTCTGTAATATTGTTAACCAACCCATTGGGGCCAGTCTTCATGGTGCTGAAGAAGCTATGGGTTCCAACCTCTGTATCAGGGCGTAGGTCTGCTTCGGAGTACTCTGAGTAGTATAGAACCGTAGTGTTTATGTCCCCGCCTCCTCCACCGCCTCCACCCGGGGTCACTGGCATGGGATACTGTCCATAGTACATGTTTCCTAATTTTGTGAGGACCTGAATGATGTATATATTTGCTGGATTCATTGTTATGGATGTGTTCCCTATGTCTTTCTGGGTCTCTAGGGGGTTGAGGCTCGTGTCTACCCTGTAATATGCTTCTTTGTTTAGGCTGGTGTCGAATACTCCGATCCATTCGAGTTGGCTGATAATGTTCCCTGTGTTTTTTATGGTGAGGTTCAGGCTGTTACCGACTGTGAGCTCAACGTACTGGATATCTAGGTTCTCGTCGGCAGCGTTTTTGTCTTGTTGCATCATATCTTGGAGTATATCATCGCTCCTTCGATCAACTCCTTCCCATAATGTGTAATAGGATACCCCTACTGCTATGATCATCAGTAGGAAACCGATGCCGATGAGACTGCCTACTGCTCTTCGAGAAGCCACGGATATAGAATGGCTTCAAGATTATTATATATTCATTGAACAGAATAGCGGCTAACAGGGAGGAGGGGGGGGGGTAACGCGGAAAGAGAGAAACCAGCCCCATTTTATCAAAATATGTCCCAGAACAGCCCAGAATCGATCCTAATAAGTGTAAAAAAGCGGTATGGTTACGGTCTTTAAATGACGAAAAGAGTCATGGTAAGAATAATTCTTCCCCATATTTGTTACATGAAACATGAGTTATGGTAGTGACCAGACTACTCTGGGCACAACTATACCTCCCTCATGGTGCTGCTCAACAACACTCTTGATCAAGCCCTCCTCCACCATGAGGTTCAGGTTATCAATAAACTGGTTTTGATCACCATACCCCATCCCCTTGATTCTACGCCACTCCTTATGACTCAGATTGAAGAGTCTCTCACCACCAGAAAGACCCATCCTAATATCGAGGTCCAGACAAGTCTGTTCCCCAAATTCGCTTAAAACTCGTATTATCTCATCCCGGAACCCAAATCGGTCGACAGGTGTTGATGGTGCAACCCTGTTCTTATCCAGCCTACTTATCTCAAAACCATCCCTTGTCATCTTAATTAAACTGTTTCTAGGGGCTGTGAATATATCAAATTCATCCATGACATGCTTGAAACCAAGGGGGCTGCTGCTGAACATGGTTTCGTTATCGCCTACTGCCAGTGTGCAGGCTTGTATCCAGTTTGTTATGTAGACTGTCTCGGGTTCATCAACGCTGATCACGCCTAGTAGTACCATACCATGAAGCTTGTTTGCAGTAGCTCTTACCGCGTCCTCCATGCAGACTCCTTGATGTCGGAGATCAT
Source organism: uncultured Candidatus Bathyarchaeia archaeon (assembly GCA_964653295.1). Lineage (GTDB taxonomy): Archaea > Thermoproteota > Bathyarchaeia > TCS64 > TCS64 > RBG-16-57-9. Next base: position 2,728 of record CAZZFH010000314.1, read on the forward strand.
CGATCATGTGGACCGCTATCTCGCTGTCTGTGATGTAGTTGATGTCCTCATTGTAGCTCTTGAAGGCGTATTTCTTCGCGAGTTCTACCCCGTACTCCTCATAGTTGTCTACGATCCCGTTATGCATCAATGCTATCGTATTATCAGTATTGGTGAATGGATGCGCATTCTTCGTCCTGTTATAACGCTCGTCTGTTACACTGGTCTCGCTGAGTCTGCTATGAGCGATCCCCGTCGTACCCGTTAACCTCATAATGTTGCTGTTCTCTACAACATGATCTACAGGACCGGGCTCCTTCACCCAGCTTAGTAACCCTTTGTCGAGAACCCCTAAGCCAGTTGCCTGTCCCCCATAGTAGCCTTCTTGAAGTCTCAGCGATTCCATCAATAATGGGGCGATGGGTCTATCCCCGATATACGCAGCTAGTTGACACATATCCAATCATATGCGTAACGAGTCGGATACCTAAATACTGATTGATAAAAGAGATATTATTTCTCCATCAGGGTAACCCAGCCCTTCTCGATGGCTGTGATACCTGTACGGGCAGACTCAATAATACCAATGTGTCCAACC
>CAZZFH010000315.1:0-3281 GCA_964653295.1 uncultured Candidatus Bathyarchaeia archaeon
GGCTTCTCTCTTGAGAAACAAGGGATTCCTTGACATAGATGATAACTTTGACTAGCCCCAAAGTTAATTTAATGACATGCGCTTGTTACCAGACATTCTATTAATGAATGAAGAAAATAAACAAATGAGGATATGTTCCATTGGCTCGTAGCAATTTGGATTTAAATATGAATAATGAGACTATGAAACAGCCATTGAACAGTGGTATCCCATGCAGGATTCACAGCTGTTACAAATGTTGTATAGATACCCATATGCCTGTAACGGGAATGGACATAAAAAGAATCAAAAATCAAGGATACAGATACAAAGATTTTGTCATAAGACGAAAAAGCGAACGTTATTTGAAAAATATTAATGGCAAATGCTTTTTTCTCGGAGATGACGGGTGTAAAATATACTTTTTCAGACCCGACGGCTGCCGACTTTACCCACTAGTATATAATGAGAATACTGGTCAAGCGGTTATTCATGACCTCTGTCCATATGGTCATATGTTCAAAGTCAGTAGCGACGATGTGGAGAGTTTACGTAGTCTAGTCAAGGAACTAGACAAATAGAACTGGACAGCGTGAGAGCGATACAATTCATGACGTTTAGTGCTTGAATATTACCTTAGTTACCTTAACAAAATAGACCAGAATCGTGTTTACGGTATCTTATGGGGAAGGAAACAATAATCAGACTCCACTGACGCCGATCAAGGGAGTTATTGTACTATTCCGGTAAGAGATTGTTTATACCCCATGCGTCCATGTTGAGTATTGCCCGAGTGGGAGCGACTGACCGCGCAAGAAGCGGAAGGCGGAAAATCGCTGAGCAGAAAGGATGGGCTTCAAAGACTATGGCTTTGGCTGTAGAAACGTCATCCTGATGCGAGAACATTCGGGCACCTTCATTTTAGACAGAATTTGATTTATATTATCTTTCAGGGTTGGACGCAAGCTGAAAAGAAGTGATCTGGGGTTATTTGGAGGTATATTCTGGGATATCAATCGATTTTAGGTATTTAATGCGTTTTTCGCGAAGTGTATCACGCATTTCGTTATGGTTGGCTAGTTCATGAGCATCTGATACGTCGTCTGGGTCTGCGTTATAGGCTTCTTTACAGAAAATCTCCCACGCCTTGGCAGGTTTGCTGTTTATTTTTGATGTCATTAAATTAACTCTATTCAATTTACTATAAGCCAACCAACCTGATTAAGCTGTCTATTGAGCCCGTAGCTATGGGGACTGGTTATTCAGTGGGCTTGATTCGAGAATGGGATGCTCCAGTGGCTGTGCTTTTGGTTAGAGACCCAGATACCGCCCAATCGTATTACTTGGTCATTTATCCTTATCCAATCAGTTCGCTCTAACTGCCTGGGGCATACGGTAACATATCCCGAGTCCTGAAACAATACAGTCACATAGGGTAAGAGGTCCTTGGGTAACAGCTTTCTTACCTCAGAACACGCGAACTTTGCATCATTCTTGTCCGAGTTTTTGTCCACCGGTTTCATCTTATCTCACAGCTTTTCTCGAAGAACCCAATTAACACTCTCAACTGTCAACAAATGGAGTATCGGTCAAACAGGCTCGGGCATAAGCGGTGACTTCCAGATATTTCCACCCAGAAGTGATGAGCCCATTTCGCTTCATGGTTTTCCTAACACTGTTTGGTAGTTCCCTTATGGCGTCACCCTGATTCTTAGATTTGAGTATCTTCCAGAGTTCAGGGCTATAAAAAGACATCATGTTGGTACGAGTCTTCTCCTGAAAGGTCATCCCCGTCATGCGGTGGAACTTTTTATCGGGTAGATTGGCCGTTAATTGTTTATTTACAAGGATCTGTTCCCTTGCATGTTTGTATGCATTCTTAAGCTTTGAATCCCTGTTATGCTGCATTCTCTTCAGATCTCCCAATATGGTCCAAAGGGGGACCTCCAATCTTTTTGCTATCTTTGTTGTACTAAATCCATTACTTATACAATCTATTACATCTAAACGGCGTGCTTCTCGCTCCTGAATGTTGTTGCTCATTTTTTTTCTCCTTTTCTATCTTAGTCTCTTTGATTATGGTGTTTTTTCCACTGTTTTTTATCGGTATTACCCTTTTTTTGTTTCACAGTTTAGTGTGCGCTTTTTTTAGGAAAAAGGGCTGTTCTCACAGGAAAGTAGTGAATTAAGACTAGTTGATCCTCATCCTCTTCGCTTCACAGTTCTTGCATGTATACTTTCGATAAGCAAATGACTTTTGCCAGTCATGTTTACCTGTTAAACATGTGCTTGAGTCTGCTGAATGAAGAGCTTCCTTTGTCTCATACGTTTCTTCATTCAGAAGGTACTCATAATTATGGGGTGATTTCACCAATAAACTCTCGTCCAATATAATATGTACACCGTGGTTAATAACAATAACATCTAAAACCATTTTTTACTGATGTATTGAAGAGAAATCACTGGGTTAGGGTTGGGGCTTTTAAGGCTGTGGCTATCGATGCTTTGCATACCTTGGCTATGCAGTTGAAATCCAGTTTATCGATGGTATCTGCCGGAGTATGGTAATAGGGTGTGCGGAAATTAGCAGAATCAGAAATCAATATCGCTGGAATATTCTCTTTCCAGAAAGGAGTGTGATCCGCCCTCAACAAATCAAACATCTTCTCGTTAATTACATCATAGCCAAAAGGAAGATTAGCCCCATCCAGTTTACAGCACGAGGCAAACAACTACAACTTAAAAAAGAAACAATACACCACAAATACAGTGCGAAAACCAGTATTACAGATGCAGATTTAGTGTCCCTATTCCATAAACCCTCTATTAAATGAGAAATCTTACACCCATGACACAGGTTATCAGCCTCCATGAAACCTGGGGCGAACAAATTCCCCACAAACAACCTGTATGCGTCCAATGCTCAAAAAAGCTAGGCAGAATAATCCGCATGTACGTCAAAAACAACGGAGTATTCATACCCTATGGGCAAGACTCTGCACAAGTCGGAGATCTGCTGGTGTGCCCAGTGTGTCATATTGAGATTGTACAGGGATTAAGTGAGATACTGGGGAAAGATGTCTCAGTTCAAGTCTTAGACTCTGAGTACGCGGTGCTAAAAGGCGTAGAAGACCTACCCCTCTAAAATAAACATCAAAGTGAATTATGGAAAGTTAGGAGAAAAGGCGAGGAGCCCTCTCCCGAATCATGGGCTTCATCTCCCGAACCGTCTCTCTGACTGCAGTTAAAGCAGCTGATATCTCCTCCCTGCTCTGGACCGCGGAAACGTTTGGATGCCCCAA
>CAZZFH010000316.1:0-3269 GCA_964653295.1 uncultured Candidatus Bathyarchaeia archaeon
GGCTGTGATATAGGTACCATCCATGATGGCGAGTGGCACACCGTTCTCTGGGCTGTTTAGAACAATCCGGGCGATGACTGCTGGTAGTCCATAGGCTTGTTTGTTTCCCGGGTGTACTGTTACGATTTTTGTGCCTGCTGCGTTGAGTCCAGGCATGTATGCTGGCATGGCGATTAGAACGCCTTTCTCAAAGTGAAGGTATACTCTTGGGGGCATCTCGATGTTATCGTTGCCCATCTCCCTGAAGCCGCCCTCGACGGCTTCTAGGGTGCTTTTCATGTCAAGAACATCCTTGACCTCATCCTGTGTTAGGTAGAGTGTCATATTGAATCACCATCTGAAGGGCATGCTAGGCTTTTAATGATTTCGAGATTAAGCGAAAAGGAGATTTTTGATAGTTTTTATTGATGTTGAACCAAAAAAGGGGTTCCATTTATCTTCTTTGTCCTATATGTTTTGTTTTGTTACAATATGTTGAGATAAATAAAGAACGTTTACTATCCCCCAATCATATACCTATTTCCATTATATAGTCCATTTGCGTAAATATTAACTACTATAACAACAATTAGTACCTAGCTAGAGGATACAGGTGCATAATACTGTCGCCAAGTCTATTCCACATCTTCAAGCCTCAAAATAAAATCATTGATTCTCCCTCTAAGCCAGATGGTGAAAATTCCTTGTTAGCAACTCAGATGGATAATGGATATGTTTTCGATAACCGTTTTTTCAACTCATTCCAAGAGGTACAATGCTACAGGTACCTGAAACACATAGGCATACCCCCGGGAAAAATGCATATGGAGTACAGGCTGGGGAAGAACCATTTTGATTTTTTCCCATTAAAACGTGTTTTCTGGGAGCATCATCCCATCAACCTCAAGCTGGGTAAGGACATTTACAAGTATGGGAAAGAACGACGGCATATCTTGGATAAGCATGGGTATTCACATATCCCATTGATTGTATCTGATGTAATGTTCGAGGACATACCCGATATCTGCCACAAGATGAGCGAAAACGAGATTGACCTAAGAAAAGGTAGGGTCCCCACAGATACAGGCATCTATTATCTACGCGATTATGAGACCCAGTTCATGAAAATAGGATACGAGCTTCTCTGCGAGACTGCTCAATTCTAGATGCTATGGAGTGAACTTACCGCCATCAGTGAAGGTCATCATCAGATGAGCATAGAGATCACTGAACCCATCATTTGTCACGCTGCTTATGGGTATAGGGTCAAACTCCAAACCTATCCTGCCTATGATCTCTATCATATCCTGGCTCATGGTGCGGTTCAACCCAGTCAAACGGGCATCAATAGCTTCCTCAAGGGCGTACATATCCTCGCTCCAGCTGACAATCTCTTCCACCTCATGTTCCTCCAATATGTCTATCTTGCTGATGAGGTGGTACTGGGGTAGGAAGAACTTGGTGTTGATGGCTGAGGCAAGGAACATGTTCATCACATAGTTCAACGGATCCCTGCACTGTATTCCATCAAAGATGTAGATTACACCCTTCTCGGCATCAGTTAGGTTCTGGGCTATCTGGGCACCTATCTCCCTGAATGCGAAAAGCTCCATCTGACCCGGGGTATCCACGATGCAGATGTCTGGTGTGAAGTCCTCGATATCGTTGCTGAGGTCCTCGACGATTTCAGCCATCATATCATGTGCCAGCATCAATCCGCCGTTAGGTCCTAGTCCATACTCTTCCATGATCTCCTCTACCTTAATGTACTCACGGACATCAACATTAGCGGCATATGGTAAGATCATTGAGCCTGGGTCCAGGTTTACCGCCATAACGTCTTCTCTGTTGAACTCCAGATACCGGGTGAACTTTGCTGTGAAGCTGCTCTTGCCGCTCCCAGCTGTGCCAAGTACAAATATCAGGTTCAAACAGTAAACTCCTTGAATAACTTGTAGGATTCGGGCATCTTATACCTTCTCGGTGGACGCTTGAATCCATAACTACAGACTGGCTCTACAGGTCCGCCTATGCCCTTCTCTTTGGCGATCATCATTCCCCGTATTACGTCCACGAGGATGGCTCCAGCGTTTGGCGAGTCCTCTGTACTGAGCTTCATATCCAGTGTGAACTCGGCTCCACCGAAGTAGCTGCCTTTTACATAGAAGAAGCTGTCACGTCCATTTACGAGGAAGTCAACGAAGTCTGCTGAGCCTGAGACTAGCTCAAAGTCGTATGGGATGTGTTTCTTTACTGCCTCGGTCTTGATTGTCCTCTTGATGTCTCGGGTCTTTTCGAGTGTGTTGATAGACTCACTACCTCCACCTACATCAAGCTGGTAACTCTCCTCGATATGCACTCCACGGCTGTCAAGGAACTCCAGTAAACCAATATGAACAGCGGTTGCCCCCATCTGGCTCATCAAATCATCCCCAGCGAGGGGCAGTCCAGCCTTCTTGTAGGCTGACGCGATAGCGATATCATTAACCAATCCGCTTGGAGTGGCGTTAATGAAACCGCATCCAGCCTCACGTGCAGCCTCAGCGTACAATCTGCTCGCCTTGTCTGCGCCTCCTGATATGAGGTTCAGCACAAGATCCGCTTTTGCATCCTTGAGTGTCTTCACGATGTCAACAGGTGTTGCCTCGGCTGTCTTTATCTGGCTCATGGTGCTGGGGTCGAGTGAGTCTGGGTGTGGTCCCATCTGGACAGTGACTCCAGTCTTTTTTAGCTCAACGAATTTGGGAGCCTTGTTTGGGTCAGCGTAGATCGCCTCAGAAACATCTTTTCCTATCTTGTTCCTGTCGATATCAAAGGCTGCTACCACTTTGATGTCCTTTGCACTGTATTTACCTAGTTTTTCGTGAAGGAGTCCAAGACTGACACCGTTATCAGCGTAATATTGAATCCCTTGTAATAGAGAGGAGGCGCTGTTTCCTATTCCCGCGATGGCTATACGTATCTCACTCAACCTTGATCACTATAATACCTAGAATCACAGGATACAAGTATAAAGGCTAACGGGTTTTAATAGAAAAAAAATAAGAAAAAATAGGGTTACCCAGTTGACTCGGGTTCTTCCTCTTCTTCGTCCTCGGGCTCATCAGGGTCCTCTGAATCCTCATCTTTATCCTTCTTACCCTTGTCCGAGTTTCCGTTATCATCGTCCGAGTCATCATTGTTTCCGTCTTCAAAGGCGTCTAGTTGGTCCTCTATGAGGTCTAAATCATCCTCTGTCTCGGCGTCGTCCAAGGCTTGCTCTAACTCATCTAGCTGGGCTTCTAGCTCTG
>CAZZFH010000317.1:0-3243 GCA_964653295.1 uncultured Candidatus Bathyarchaeia archaeon
GTCTAGCCCAGAACGCCTCCCAGAGAGCCTCCTTGGTCAAGTCCTTGGCATACACAGCAGTATAGCCGCCTCTTGTTGTGAACCCCTCGGTAGTCAGTGTATATCCCGGTCTGCAGGTATGATCATCGCTTGTCGCGATGAAACCCACCTTGCATCCTCGCTTCAACGCCTCCTCAAGGAACCACTCAAAGGTACCATGATGACTATGCACCTCGATGAGGGGAACCCTTTCAGGGTCCCAGTAATCAAGGTTGGCGTGGCGTCCACCGATATGCGCCACAGCCATCACGTCTTTTCTCCCCTTGAACTCCTTCCAGAGCTCGCTGATGGGATAACGATCCGAGTCAGCGTCACTCTTATCCTCGATTAGCCAGTGGTCGCTTCTATGAAGCTCGCCCACATCGTTCAAGAAGTAGATGTTATGGTCCCCACCTGCTGGGGTTAATCCACTCCACTCGTAGCCCAAGAAAATCACGAGCTTCCCGGGTACACTGTATTTTTTTGTTTTCTCCTTCACTTCTTTCCAGAGGGGCTTGGTTACCTGGAAGTCGTTTCCCTGCCAGCCACCAAAATCCAGTCCAGCCATGTCCCTTAAGAAACTAAAATACTCGTCTATGGTGCCTGTGCCCACGGTCTGCTTTGTCTGCCCATGCATATCGCCCCAGTAGAGCTTGTACTTGGGCTCATGGTCGAGAATCATAACAGGGTTCGACTCCGCCTTATGCCCCAAGTTATCCTTTATCCATATGTATTGGAGTCCGGGCTCATCTAGGGTCAAGCTGAACCTGTGTGCCCCAAGGTCTTCCTCAGTAAACATATATGGCTCACTACCCATTCCCTCGAAACTGACTATACCCCGGTAACCATCACATCGGTTACCATACTTATCCACAGCCCTAACCACCACATCAAAAGGAAGCCCAGCGCCAGCCCCAGAGGGAGCCGAGACCTCAATCCTTTCCACTGCTCCTCCGACTATCTGTACGTGGGGTGATTCCTCTATCTCCTCGAAGAGACCTGTCCCAAAGGGATCGACTAGAACCTTGAACAGGTGCTCCTGTTCCCTGAAAGTCTGGGCTCTGTGCCCGGGAGAGCCCTTGCTCTTATCACCAATAATTATGGTGATGGTATCACCCTGGTACAAGCTGCCATCTCTTACATCTACCTGGATGGCTCCCCTGAAGGGGCGGATATGCCCACGCCTACTATAGGAGTATTCTAAGCGAACATCTCTACTCGCAGAGACACTGGTATACCCTGACTCTGTGGGTGCATTAAACTGTGGAGACTCCAAGTCGCTGACGCTCCTGTGAGCCACCCTGATACTCCCACCATCATCAATCCCATACTTACCGACATGATACACAAGCTTCCAAGTACCATGACTACCCGCAATAACCCTACTAGAGGGAGCTATCTCAGCCTTTCCAAGCCACGATCTATCCATAATACACTCGATAAATCATAGATTGAAATAACTATCTAAACAAAAAAGGATTAAAGGGTCCTACTTGGACCCGGGCGGAAAATATCGTGTGGCGCAGCCTCAGAAGCACCACGCTCAGTAACCAATGCGAGCTTCGCCTTTTCCCACACCTCTGGGATAGTGGCTGCACCCATGTAGCCCAGGGCTGCCTTCAAGCCGCCTGTGAATTCGCCCAGTATGTCTTTGACTGGTCCCCTGTAGGGTACCCAGCCTTCGACGCCCTCATTGATGGACTTGCTGGGTTTACTGTATCTATCCTGTACATAGCGTTTCTCCCGAGCCTTGGCGCTACCCATACCATAATACTCCTTGTAGTACCTGCCTTCCATAGCTACTAATCTGCCTGGACTCTCGCTACAACCAGCGAAGACATTACCCATCATGGCGCAGCTTGCCCCTACTGCCATAGCTACTGCTACATCACCCGGGTTCCTCATACCACCATCAGCGATGATTGGGATATTTGCCTCATACTCCTTGACCGCGTCTGCTACTTGGCTTGTTGCGAACACTGTGGGAGCACCTGCTCTGGTTACCACGCTGGTGCTGCAAATACTGCCGCTGCCTATTCCGACCCTGAGTCCTGCAACTCCGTCCAACTGGGTGATTATGTCCTCGGCTGCCTGATACGTGCCAATGTTGCCTACTATGACCTCGGCATCAACCTCTTTGATTATCACTTTGGCTGCATCAAAGCAGTTCTTATTATGGAAGTGACTCACATCCAAAACCAGAATATCAACATACCTGTCAATAGCCTTGGCTCTAGGGAGATCATAGGGGCTGATAGCTGCTGCACATATCAGCCGCCCCTCTTCATCACGCACTGCCTCTTGGAACTTGCCCTTGAGTGTAATATCCTTCATAGTGATCAAGCCCTGAACTCTCCCATCCTTGTCTACTATGGGGAGTTTCTCGATCCTGTGCTCGTGGAGGATCTTCATCGCCTCTTCTATGTCAGTATCTTCTGTCCCTGTGATCACATTCTCGGTCATCACCTCCCGGATCAACAAGTCATGTTCTGCTAGACGCACATCTCTCCAAGTTACAATTCCCTGTAGTTTGCTCTCCTTATCTACAACGGGGAAGCCCTTGATGCTGTGCTCCTCCATCTGCTTCAGGAGCTCAGCGACTGTGCTATCAGGTGACACTGTTACCACATCCCTGATGATTACTGCCTCTGCGCGTTTGACCCTCCTCGCCATCTCCACTTCCTCCTTGGCGCTACAGTTCCTGTGAAGCACTCCGAGGGCTCCTTCCCGTGCTAGGGCGATTGCCATCTCGGCTTCTGTTACTGTGTCCATGGGGCTTGCGATAAGTGGGATATTTAGCTTGGTGTTCTTGGTGACGTTGCTCATAACGTCAGTATCGTTGGGCTCAAGTGTGGTCCAACCGGGTAATAGAAGAACATCATTAAAGGTGAGGGCTTTTTCCGCATTTTCGAATTTTGCACGGAAACCCATTCATTTACACCATTTTAAACCCCTAACTCTGTTACGCGCTTAATATAGTTTCTGGTTAAAGAGAGTTGAAAATTACAATAAACATGCAACAAAACGGGGGTAATCTCTTTTAACAATCAGACATTCATAATGATATTCTGGTGTTTGCCCCTGAAGATTATAAAAACCATGTGCGCACGCGACTGCCCAGATGGATGCTGGCTAGACGTAACAGTCGCTGACGATACCATAATCTAGATAGAGGCAAGCAACGAGAACACACAGTGCCACAATCCTATTCTTCAACGCATTTTT
>CAZZFH010000318.1:0-3228 GCA_964653295.1 uncultured Candidatus Bathyarchaeia archaeon
TAACAGGCAGGCTCAGCTCCCTGGCCAATCCAAGCTGTGCATCAAGAGCCTCATACTGAATCTTGGGATCAATATACCTGTCCTCCTTAACCCATTCATGAGTCATCCTACCAACAAAGTCCAGCCCTATCTCACTTATGGCTACACATTCAGAGTCATGACATAGCTCAATGAATTGTTCACCCACACCTGCGGTATACTCATCCGCGTACCATGGATGGACCCCGACGCATGCTTTCGCGATCCTATGTCGTTGGGAGGTCTTCAATGCCTGCTCAGAACTCGGCAAGTCGATGCCTGAGGTAAGCAGTAATTCAAATCCCTGTTTCTCGGCGTTTTCAAGGTCGCCCTTGGTCATATCGCCTAGATGACAGTGGCTTTCAGAGTACATGAGATAATAAAAGAGGGGGTTTATGAAAATACTTACTATAAGTGAACAAGGTGGACAGAGCAGCTAATACAAGGGTCATATGCTCGTGCCATAATTTCTAGAGCTTGTTTTAGCTCGGCATCAGGCTTTCCTAGCATGTTTTCCGCTATTACCCTTGCATCTTTCTCGATATTTGCCGCGTTCTGTGCAGTAGGTGTAATAATGTTAGACTTCAAAATAGCCCCAGTTTCATCGAAAGTATAATCATGGTACAAGAGTCCTCTTGGCGCCTCAACAGCGTTGATTCCTCTACTTGCGTAGACATCAAACTCCACCAAATCCTCCTGCTTCAAGCCCTGAGATAATAGATTCTCGATCACATCATGTGCGCGATCTACAGAATGAACGAGTTCGATTGCCTGAGCGATATTGTTACTGATGGAGTTTCCCTGCCTTACCTTATCCTTGTGTTCCTTGTAGAGTTCGGCTGCTGTTCCTCCGAGTTTCTTGTAGCTTAGTTGTACACGTGGGAGAGCTCCAACCATGAATGGTTTGCCCTTGTAGCTGGAGTGTTTTGCATAACTGTGTTGGACAACGATCTCGTTAGTCAGTTTCTCGTATTCCGATTGAGGATAAACGTAGCCATCAGAAGCCAGCACGCTATCTCCGAGGAACCCAAACCGATCACCAGAATCAATCGCCATCAACATGTTATCCGAGAAATTATAGGCAGGCAAATCAAAACCAGCGAGAAGCTTAACCGCAAGCTCAGTCGTAGGTTTAACCTTCACAAGATATTCCTTGATCTCCTCCAGCTGTTCGACGCTTGGAGTCTTACTGAACCCACCGACACGGTCATTCATTCCATGCACATCCTTTCCACTCAAAGCAGTGTGTATTAGATTCCCAGTCTTCTTCAAATCTAACGCTGCCTTTACAGCATCCAAGTGCTGGGAAGCCATATGGATGACATCAGGGAACCCAAGGAAATCAGGCAGAGCCAACATGAAAACATGTAATGCGTGGCTCTCTATCATCTCGCCGTGAATAAGTAAATCACGAAGCGCCTCAGTCTGAGGAGCCACCTCGACTTTAAACGCGTTCTCAATGGCGCCTATCGAGGCTAAGCTATGAGATGCAGTACATATCGCACATATCCTGCGAGTGATATCGGGTATTTTCTCATAGTAAACCGATTTAATGACGTGCTCGAAGAATCTGGGTCCCTCAAAGATATTGAATTTTACATCCTGTACTCTGCCATCCTTGAGGAATATTTCAATACCTCCATGACCCTCGACCCGTGTTAGTTCTTCAATCTGTATCTTCTTACTCATCGTCAACACCTCCAAGGAAACCCTCATCGAGTTCACCGCTGAACACTCTCAACCTATTCATGATATCCTTCTTTGAGTATCCACGATCCAGAAGCATCTTATACTCAGCGGCAAAGTTTTCGGTTCCTTCAACCGGACCTCTGCATCCTATGCAGTCCAATCCAAGTCCCGGACACCTTGCGTCACATCCAGCGCGTATCACTGGTCCTAGACAAGGCTTGCCGTATTCTGTGATGACACAAGGATACTCGTTTAGTTTGCACTCGACGCATACAGGATAGGAATAGTATGGGGGTGAGTCTCCATGGAGAAGGGATGTGATCCCTCGTAGGGTCTCTTCTTTCTCTACCGGACACCCTGGTATCGAGAACTCAACATCAATATAATCGGTTATTGGCTTCGAGAGCTTTGCATCAAAAAAGCCCTCGTCTACCCCATATACATCCTTGAGCCTTTCCTTGAGGCTGGTCTCCCCATTCCTCATAGCCTGAATACATCCCTCGATGGCACAGTTGCCTAATGCGATGACTATCTTGCTCCGCGCCCTGATCTCTTTGAGCTTTTTTAGATCATGTTCGGTGGATACTGTTCCTTCAACAAAGGAGATATCAATGGGTCCTTCCTCCTTGCGGCTGCTTCCTTCCTGAAAATCAATAATATCAAAGCTACTGACAAGATCGAGTAGCTGGTCCTCCATGTTGAGTATCTGTAGTTGATCTCCTCCACACCCTGTCAGGCTGAAAATTCCTAGTTTTGGTTTACTCATATTAGATCATCCCCTTTGTATTCATGGCGTCCCAAAGCGTGAAGACTGGACCATCCTTGCATACATACTTGATAGATTTCCCAGTACCCACGATACAGTGACCACACTGCCCGACCCCACAACGCATCCTACGCTCCAGAGTCATGTAGACATCTTCAGGCTTGAAGCCCATCTTATCTAACTCCATAACAGTAAACTTGTACATGATTGGAGGCCCACCGATGAGAGCCACCGAGTTCTTGCGCCTCTCATCGAGAAGGCTGAATAACTTGGTTACCATCCCCTGAGTACATCTATCATCTCGCTCGCACTCAAGACCATAGCAGACCTCATCCTCCTTATCCTCATAACTGAGATAGAGTTTGACCCCGATCTCTTCACCGTTCCTGAAATAATCCAGTATCTCGTCTTTGTAGAGCATCAAGTCATAGCAACGCACACCATAGAGGAAGCTTATCTCACCAAATCGCTCACGATGCTGCAACGCATACTGGAGAACCCCACGAATAGGCGCTATCCCCAGCCCACCGGCAACCAGCAGAAGATCTTTACCCTCCACCTCCTCCATCGGGAACCCGTTGCCATAAGGACCACGAACCCATATAGTGTCTCCAACATGCTGCCTATGAACAGCGTTTGTAACTCGCCCAGCGTTCCTAATACATAACTCCAACCCAGGCGCATCTGACTTTGCAGTGCAGATCGAGATCGGAGCCTCACCTACACCCATAACACCTAGTTTAACGAACTGGCCT
>CAZZFH010000319.1:0-3222 GCA_964653295.1 uncultured Candidatus Bathyarchaeia archaeon
GCTACTATGACTGATAGCATCCTTCACAGCCTTCTGAGCAGCCTTGGTCTCGTCTTTCCCATGGAGATCAACTCCTGTCCCATTCTCAAGCAAATATCTTCTATAATCTGGCATATCTTGTTCACTCTAAGCCCGTTTATTGGATTTATTAGGGTTTTTCCCGGTAACGTTAAATTGTATGCTGAATTTCCATGAAACAAAGTCTGTGATCGAGCGTGAGTGAAGATGCCTCTGGAATATAGAATGAAAGACAAGATCAAGGAGTTTCTGGACGAGGACATAGGATATGGGGACATAACCAGCGAGACCCTTATCCCAGCAACCCAAGAAGCACGAGCAACCCTATACTATAAAGAACCAGGCGTGGTCTCGGGGCTAGCCGAGGCAGCAACCGTGTTCAAAATTCTCGGATGCAATGTAAAGCACCACAAGATAGATGGTGAAAAAACCGGAGAAAGAGAAACCCTGCTAAGCGTAAAAGGCTCTGCTAGGGCTCTCCTCATGGGTGAAAGGCTCGCATTGAACCTCGTAGGCCGCATGGCGGGGGTAGCCACTGAGACATCCAAAATCGTTGAGGCGATATCCAAGCGTAACCCAGATACTCGGGTCGCTGCCACTCGTAAAACCCTGCCAGGGTTCAGGGAGTTTGATAAGCGAGCAGTGGTGCATGGTGGTGGTGATCCTCACAGGTTCGGTCTGGATGACTGTGTTTTAATCAAGGACAATCATCTTGAGCTAGTTCCCAGTGTAACCGAGGCAGTGAAAAGAGCACGTGCTGGAGTAAGCTTCACCAAGATGATTGAGATCGAGGTCAGAAGCCTTGAGGACGCTGTTGAGGCAGCGAGGGCTGGCGCAGATATAATCATGTTTGATAATATGACTCCAGCAGAGATCAAGGCAAATCTCCAAAAACTAGACCAACAAGGTCTTAGGAAAGGCATCATCTACGAGGCTTCTGGGGGCATCACATCCAGCAATGCATGTGATTATGCCGAAGCAGGGGTAGATATCATCAGCTTGGGTGCATTGACTCACAGTATCCGCAGTCTGGATGTCAAATTTGAGATAGAGATGTTAGAATGAACGAGTTACAAGAAAGAATACTAAAGATCAAGAAAGAGAAGAACGCGCTACTACTGGTACACAATTATCAGGTCCCAGAGATCCAAGAAATAGCGGATTTCCTCGGGGACAGCCTTGAGTTATGTAGGAAGGCTCAAGCAGCAGAAGACGTCGATATGATCGTATTCTGTGGCGTGGACTTTATGGCAGAGACCGCCAAGGTGCTCAACCCTGATACGAAGGTGGTTATCCCAAGCGGGAAAGCCATTTGTCCCATGGCGGGCATGCTCTCCATGGATGTATTATTGGAAGCCAAGAAGAAATACCCTGGGGCTCCAGTGGTATTATATGTTAATACTCTGGCTGAAGCCAAAGCAGAAGCAACAGCAACATGCACAAGCGCAAACGCTGATAAAATAGTCAAGCAACTAGGAGCTAAACAGGTTATCTTTGGACCCGATAAGAACCTAGGCTATTTCGTCCAGAAACGTGTACAAGGTGTTGAATTGATCTATGTCCCAGAGGACGGTCACTGCAGAGTACACAGGTTCTTTGGAGCTGGTGAAGACGCGATGGAGCTCAAAAAACAATATCCCGGTGCAGAGGTCTGGGTTCACCCGGAGTGTGAGCCAGAGTTCCAGGAAAAAGCCGATTATGTGTTGAGTACAGGGGGGATGGTTCGACGAGCCCGAGAGACAACAGCCAAGACTATCATTGTGGGCACAGAGGAGGGATTAGTCCAAAGGATACAACGCGAGAACCCTGAGAAAAAGTTCCTACTAGCCAAGAAATACGCGATTTGTGGTGCCATGAAACGGATCACATTGGAGAACCTGTATTTTGCGTTGATTAACGAGGAGCCTGTTGTAGAGATTCCAGCAGATATCGCTGATCGTGCTCGCATAGCAATAGAGCGTATGCTTGAGATGAGCTAATCGCGATACACTTATTCCTCACTTATCTGTTTTCAATGCGAATAAGTGATACAAATGAGTGTTATCGAGTTTGAGGGAAAGAAGCCCAAGATACATCCATCCGTATTTCTCGCCCCAGGTTCATGGGTGATCGGTGATGTTACCCTTGATGAAGACGTGAACATCTGGACTAATGCGGTGATAAGGGGCGATGATGACTCTGTAAAAATCGGAGCTCGGACTACAGTTCTTGAGGGTTGTTTGATCGAGGCTCCCACAGGCAATCCTGTGGAGATCGGTGAAGATGTGATAATTAGTCATGGCGCTACGGTTCATGGCGCCACTGTTGAGAATGGCTGCATCGTGGGTATTGGTGCAATTGTGCTAGATAATGCGAGGATTGGCTCCAAGTCTATCATAGGCTCTGGCGCATTGGTCTCACCGAGAACAGAGATACCGGCGAATCAGCTTGTCTTGGGTGTCCCAGCCAAGCCTGTGCGTGAGTGCCGTAATGCTGAACACGAGTATATGGCAAAGGAACATGAACGAACCCTTAGCAAGGCTAAGCTCTACAAGAAGCTCTACGCCGGAGAGTAACCCAGTTTTTTTAATTTAAATTTAAATAACCATAATTCTAATATCACACATAATGTTAGTGAATCAAATCCTTTTGGGGCTTCTGATTCTAGTCACCTTGATATTAGCCGTGATGTTATTCCGGTTCATGTCAGCAGCGAATAAACAACCAGAAAATACCGTGCCTCCCCCCCCTGATAAGAGTCCAGAAGATTCAAAGACAAATGTTTAGTCTTTCTTATTGTGCTTAAATGTGAAGGCAGAAGGACAGATATCGGATAGGGAGCAGTTTTCACAGTCAGCCTTTTTAGCATCACATACACGTCGCCCATGGGTTATCAGTAGATAGTTTACCGCCCACCATTTCTCCTTTGGAAATAGGCTCATTAGGTCTTGCTCTACCTTTTCACGGTTTTTCTGCTCGCTGAGACCAAGACGATGGCTCAGCCTATACACGTGAGTGTCCACTGCGATGCCCTCGATCTTCCCAAAGGCGCCTGAGAGGACTATGTTTGCTGTTTTTCTTGCTACGCCCTTGAGTTTTACAAGCTCCTCCATGGTATCAGGAACCTGTCCATCATATTCTTCTACTAACGTCTTTGCCATGGTCTGAATGGCGTCTGCCTTGCGTCGATAGAAACCAGATGATCGTATATCATTCTCAAACTCC
>CAZZFH010000320.1:0-3221 GCA_964653295.1 uncultured Candidatus Bathyarchaeia archaeon
TGGATCACGAATGGCTGATAAAAATCAGTTGGCATGTAGAAATGTGCAGCATATATCCGTAACTGAGCTCCATCAACAGGGACATAAAACACCATGACTGCTTTCCCAAGATCATCCATACCTGTTTTATACAATATAGAACGGTCTGTTGAATACATGTAATTTAACTCGTATCTATCCACTATTGTAACCGTTTTTTCCCGCCAAATCTTTGTGATTAAATCAAATAAATTTGATAGACTCTCACTTTCCCGCATACTGGACTCTGACTGTATGCTGTTAGCCATCTCAATACCCATTTCTTGATTGACCGAGTATTGATTCACCAAAAGCCCTGAAACAGTGATGAGACAGACCAACAGAATAGACGTAATAGAACGAAACCTATTCTGCTCTAAACTGAGAACCCCCAGCTTCGGTGGACTCTCTATGTTCTGCATCATCTCCACAGCGGCTTTACCGAAAACCGAGAGCCTATACACGCCGTCATCCTTGGTGACTAGCTCTCCCAGAGACTCAAGGTGATAGTTCAGATGTGAGCTGGTGATCTCCAATGTCTCGTATAGGTTAGTGAAACTTTTCTGCCCCTCGGAGAGCATCCAGAGTATCCTCCGTCTAACACCATGCTTGAGGGCGCTGAAGATAGTCGAGTAGACCTCCTCGTTTATTTCCTCCATTTAAACCAAAATGAGGTATGAATATACGGGATAAAAAGGGTTTTTCTCAAAAAAACTTGACAAAAAAGCCTTCTTTTACGAAAATAAGCCAAGTTCCTTGTTAAGAAACCTTGAGAAGACACTTGTCCACTGAATACACTCTCCTAAATAATAGAGACACTACCAGTCCCAGCATACAAATCGAGAAGGAGTTACTCATCTTCAACTGTAATAGCCTGCTCGGGGCAGCTGTTGATACACGCCATACACATGATGCAGTCCTCCGTCCTCGCGGGGTCCGCCTTGGTCTCATTATCGTATTCCGGCATCTCAACCAAGATCATAAACATCGACTGGGCAAACGCTCTTACATACACCTACCCCAGAACACTTGTCTAGGTCTACTGTTACTTTTGGCAAAATTTATACAATTTGACCACAGACATCGAGGCTTATAAACGGAAACCGTCTGAGCACAACTATAGTAATTTATCTCATCAAACCACACTTTATGTCATGAGCAAAGAATACTACACCAAGCCTGGGATGGAGAAATACCCATTCTGCTCCGCCGTAAAAGCCGGCGACTACATATTCATCAGCGGCACAGCCGCCCTCGAAGACGAACAGGGAAACAAACTACCCACCATCGAAACACAGACCCATGAGATAATGAGACAATTTAAAAAAGCGCTAGCCCAATTTGACGCTACCCTCGATGATGTGGTAAAGGTGGGTGTCTTTATCGGTGAACAAGCAGAGTGGGGCAACATGAACAAGGTCTACAGGAGCTATTTCGGAGATAACGTGCCCGCAAGAGTTACCTGTGTAGCTGGTCTCGCGATTCCCGGGTTCCTTGTGGAGATGGATTGTATCGCCTACAAGCCCTGATTTCGTCTGTAATTACAGACATAATTATTTCGACCGTAATTACGGACGTTATTTTCTAGTGCACTAGTTCCTCAGCCTTAAAAATCATCGTGGCTGCTCCGTATTCTTGGGCTAATTGATTTACTATGAGGGCTTCTTTAAGACCATTTGCCCTATAGACACTATACTGGATTAACCCTGATTCTGGGGACTCGTCACATATCCTGTGCAGGTTGTCCCAGAAACGTTTGCTTGGCTTGAATCCGAGGAAATCATAGACCACTATAAATGTTCCATCATGGTCTTCAATCTCCTCGTAATCATTGAGAAGATTCTGGGCTCTCGATCTCCTCGCCATCAAACAGGGATTGTACACAGAACCAGTTATTTCGTTCGTAATTACAGACGAAATCCCTCAGTGACAGGTTTCACCCTCCAGGAATTAAGAAATATCTATATACGGGGACCCAGTATTCTGTCAAGCTTACAGGGGAACAGATATGTCACTAAGAGACCCAGTTAAAATCGAGATCGCGAGAAGCCACAGAATAAAAAAATCTGTGTGCAGGAGCTGCGGTGCAACCAATCCATTCAATGCTACAAAGTGCCGCAAGTGTCGTAGCAAGAATCTGAGACCCAAGCGTACCAAGGGCAAGGGAAGATAATCCCGCTTATTCTACTTCGTAGCTTACTTCAAGTACCTGTTTACTGTTACGGTATCTTGTCTTAGTTATTCGTATAGTGCCTACTTGTCCTGTTGTCTCTGTGTGTTTCTTGTTGCAGGCGTTGACATTCCAGTCAGGCAGATAGAATACGGATAATTGCTGTATTGATTCTGGTAGTGGGAACTTGTCATATATCCAGTCTCCCCACCTTGCCTCAGCGTCTCGTCTGCTCAGTTCATGGATCTCTATCTCAGCGTCTTCCTCTATTTTTTCATCCACCTTCTTCTGTATCTCGGCGATTTCTTGGTCCGTTGGTTTCCTGTTAAACTCTACCGCTATCCTGCCGTGGCTGCCGTCTACGCCTGCGCTTGTGCTCCATTTGGCGTCTGGTCCGAGGACTTTCACTATGGCGCCTTTTACTATGTGTAGTGCTGTGTGGGTTCTTGTCTCGATATCCATGGGCATATTGTGGTTTATGTTTGAAAAAAGAGTTGGGTTAAGGCTGATGTTTGCTCAGCCTGTCTAACTCAGTTATATCATCCTTGGTTACTAGCTGGTATTCCTTGCCTAGGTGCCATGGGAAGACCAAGAAGAACCATCTGTTGAGGCAGTCAACATAGTTGAACCAGCTCCAGAGTAGGTCATCCAACTCATCCTTGGTCTGTACACTTGGTAGGGCTTCGTCAATGGCTTGACTGAACTTGTAGAGGTTGGGGACGTTTAGCCATGGGGCTGGGCATCCTGGTGGCGCCTTGTTTCCCAGCATCTTGGCGATATGGAGAGTACTGTATCGCCATATTTGTTTACAGGTTTCCAGGGGTATGTTTTGGTCTCGTATGGCTGCTGTTACTGTTGGTTTGGCGCATTTCCACCCCATTGCCTGTGTGTCGGCTATGAGGAATAGTAGGTTTCCGAGTATCTGGCCTCCTACGTTGGCTCCGCTTGGATAGATGCCTTTCTTGCACATGGTTACCTCTATGGGCTCTTCCCAGAAGATCCGGTCTAGGTCTTTCTCGATCATGTCTTTGAC
>CAZZFH010000321.1:0-3174 GCA_964653295.1 uncultured Candidatus Bathyarchaeia archaeon
GAAGGGAGACGATGGGAGATAGATGTACTCGCCACAAGTTACCCATATATTGTCTGTGCTGAGTGTAAGCACTACACATCTGGAATGGGAAATAGTACTGCGAGAAACATCATCGAGATACATATCGATAAGACCGAGGTTTTGAGTAAGCATATCAGTGAGGTTGCGAAAAAGATTGGTGTTCATGGCTGGAAAAACGCGGTACTGGTGCCAATAACCCTGACGCTTTCGCCTACAAAGATGAACATCTACAGAAGGATGCCCAGCGTATCGGTCTTCATGCTTCCAAGTTTTCTATCAGAGTTCTCAGGATATCTTGAACGTATGATCCATTACCCTGTAGAGATACCAGAGTACAAGCCCAAGCCGAAGCAGTTGAGGCTCAAATAGTTTAACCTTGGCTAAGAAACCTGAATCTTTTAGGCATGCTAAAGGTAACCCCTAAAAGCGACCTCTGGTGATGAAGCCCCATGAATAAGAAGACCATCGCTGCATCGGCAATCATCGGGGGAGTCTTGATTTTTGCTATCAAGATCTATGCTTGGTGGATCAGTGGTTCTGTTGCTCTTCTCTCAGACGCTTTGGAGTCTATTGTAAATATTATCGCTTCTGTGATGATGTTTGCCAGTGTATTGATCAGCGAGAGACCACCAGATGAGGACCACAGGTATGGGCATCAGAAGATCGAGAACATAAGCTGCTTCATCGAGGGCTTTCTAGTAATATCAGCAGGTGTGCTCATTGCGTGGGCTGCCTTTAGGCGGTTATCAAACCCTGTTGAACTCGTTGAGTTAAACTATGCTGTACTCATCTCATTATTCGCTACAAGCCTTAACGGGGGTCTATCATGGTTATTGATGAAAACTGCTGATAAAACTGGTAGTCTTGCATTAGAGGGTGACGCAAAGCATCTTTTATCTGATGTCATCTCATCAGTTGGTGTCGTCATAGGTTTATTCATTGGAGAACAGCTGGGAATACCCATCCTAGACCCTGTGATGGCTTTGATTGTCGCCTTCATGGTCTTAAAGATGGGGGTGGACCTTGTCCGGAAATCCGGCGGCGGACTGATGGATGAGTCATGTGACAAGACCGAGGCTGAGATCAAGCGGATAATGGATAGGCATCATCAGAGCTTTGTGGATTATCATAATCTGAAGACACGAAAGAGCGGTGACAGGGTCTTCGCTGAGCTGCATCTAAGTCTCGACGGAGGGTTATCAGTACAGGAGGCACATGATTTCACTGATCACTTAGAGAAAGATGTTCATGATGAGTTACCAAATGTGTCATTGACTATTCACATTGAGCCTGAAAAGAATAATGGGGATTAAAAGCTAATCCCAAGGGAACTCTTTCTACTAAACAGTAGAGCTGCTACTATGCCTATCGCTATGAATAGTGTCGGCATGGGTATTCCAGTGCTTGTGGTTGTCTCTGGTTCTGTGGCTTCTACCTGTATGATCGCCCATGTGCTGAAGTGGTCTGTATCCGCCTCCAATACGTTCTCATCGGTTAATGTGCTGTCCACTGGCGCCCAGTTTTCGCCGTTCCAGTAAGCCCAAGTGAGTTGCTCCATCTCCATGTTCATGCTCTGAACCTGCGTTGGCTCAACCTCCATTCCTAGGCGAGCCTGTGTAATGGTCGCGTTGGGCTCGATCTCACAGTAGAAGCCCATGTACTTGCCTGGCTCAGTGACCTCAGTGGGTTTGCTCTCACGTAGCTGTATCTGGAGTTTTAGTGCGTTGCCTGAGTCAACCTCAAGACGTAGTGCCTTCTGTGTGTACTGGTTCTCAGCCGAGACCTCGACCTGCATGTTGTTGGTGCAGTTCATGTAGAGTCCAGTGTTCTGGAACTGGAACATCGTGGCTTGGTTGCGCTCCACTTGATGCTTGAAACCCTGAGGCACCATGTCAGTGTAGGTATAGTTCATGGTTTTCACGCGCTGGGGTTCACCCTGTGAGCCGGTCTCTTCTGGTGGTCCCTGCTCTATGATGGTCCATACGCTGAAGTGGGTGGTGTTTACCTCAAGGAACCCATCAGAAGCCAGTCTGCTTCTCACTGGCTCCCAGTCTGTCTCGTTCCAGTAGCACCAAGTCATCCTGCTCATGTTGAAGTCGTGACCTAGCTCCATTTCGAGCTGAGTTGCGTTCATGTAGAACCTGAGCGTTGCGTTCATTGGTCCAGTGCTGTTGGTCTCAATGTACATGTACTGGTTGATACCTTGCGCTGGTCCGGGTGCGTTCTCTGGTGGTGACCGTTTTGCGTTGATCTCCATATGCATGTTACGCTCTGTCCTGATGTTCATGGCTAAGTACGGCACATTGACATCATCGTCACTGGTGATGTTCAAGGTCATACTACGTGTGCAATTAACCTCCATCACCATGTTCCTGAACCGGAGTAGCTGTGGTGAGCCACCAGTGTAATTGTGTCGGAAGTTGGATGGAACCAGGTCGCTCCTGTTCACTCTGTAAGTGAGTCCTTGCCCAAGATCGGTCCAGTCGGGTAATTCTGGTATATTGGGTCCACTGGTTCCAGCGGCTTGGATCAGTGGTGTTTGAAAGCTGGCTAATATTGTTAATGTTAAGATAAATATCGTAGCGGTTATTCTCTTCATAGTTCTCGATAAATGATATGTCTAGTTGATACTTTAGGGACACCCCGAAACAAAATGAAATGATTGTTCCAAAAAAAAAGAGTTAGGAGACCTTAACGTATTTGGCTAGCTCCTCGGCTTCCTTCGCCAAGTCAAGCTCCTTGAGGGTCTTCTTTGTTGGGATTCCCCGTTCATCCCATCCACGTTTCTGGTAATAGGATGACAGAAGCTTGTCGTACTTTGCTTCGTCGAGGTGCTGTCCCTTGAGGGGTCCCTTGGGTAGTGGGTGTTTGAACCATCTTACCGGGGGGTAGTCCATCTTGCGGCTCCACTCTTCTCCATATTCCCTTGCCCAGAAAGCCCTCATCAAGGCATAGATTCGGTCACCCATCTTCCACATATCGTCCAGACTCATCTTGACGCCTGTGGCTGCCTCAAAGTACTTGGGGTAGTCCTCAAGTGGGTACCCTAGCTCGATCCATGGGAACCTGCACGCGACTATGGTCTCGAAAAGACCGCCTCTGATGCGTTGGAACTCGATGACCTTGTCTGCTTTTTCTGGTCCGTATTCGCCT
>CAZZFH010000322.1:0-3162 GCA_964653295.1 uncultured Candidatus Bathyarchaeia archaeon
GCCTATATCGAGTACGCCCAGTTTCTAGAGAACATGGATCGCGTGCTTGAATCCAAAAACCAGTACCTTGAGGCACTCAATAAAAACCCCTCTGACCCAACGGTGCATAATAATCTGGGTATACTGTATTATCAGGAGGGACGATTGGAGGAGGCTGTCAATCATTTCAAGGAGTCCCTCGTGATCGAGCCCGACTCTACTACCATGAATAACCTTGCCAACATCTTCGCTGATATGGGTAAGACCTCTGACGCTGAGGCTCTTTTCAAGCAGAGTATTAGTCTAAACCCAAATGACCCGGATTCTCACAATAATTATGCTCTTCTACTCTGGAACCTCAAACGAGGAGACGAGGCTGACACGCAATTCAAGCAGGCAATCGAGATAGATCCAGAAGATCTTACACTGCGAAGAAATTACATCAAGTTCTTAGCCGAGGAGAACCGGTATCACGAAGCTGAGAGGCAGTTTGCGTATCTCACATTATCCGAGCCAACTGATCCCGAACTTTATCTTAATCGAGGAGTCGTGTTATTCAAGCTGGGAAAACTGGATGAAGCAGAGAAGATGTTCCGAGACGCACTGCACATTGATCCCGAGAACCCGGATATTCATCTCCACTACGCGTTGCTCCTAACCAAGAAGAATAGCTTGGTCACGGCAGAAGGACACTATTTAAGAGCCATTGAGAAAGCACCAATGAACGCCGATGCCTACCTCGCCTACGGTGTCTTCCTATCAAACCAGCAAAGATACGAGGAAGCCGAAGCTAACTATCTGGAAACCATAGAGCTAGACCCAAAATCCCCCGAGACCCGGCTCTATTATGCGCGATTACTCTCTGACATCAGAAAGGATGGGGACGCTGAGGATCAATTAAGGATAGGACTGGAAAATTCTCCCAATAACCCTGAATTACATCTCTATTATGCCCAATTCTTATCCAGAAGGCAGAGACCACAACAGGCAGACCAGCATTTCCAAGTAGCCCTAAAAACAGCCCCAATGAACCCAAGGGTTCATTTCAGCTATGGAATCCACCTAAGCAGCCACGGATTAAAGGAAAAAGCAAGAATACACCTCGAGAAGGCAGCGGAGCTTGATTCTCAGTATCTATCCCTAGTGACAGCTGTTATGGAGCTATGATACCGCGTCCTCGTAAATATGTGTGTCATAGGTTGCACCTACACAATCCTATAAACTGATTTTAGTGATTATTGCTCAATCAGGTGAATAGTCAATGACAGTTGAATTAGATGTGGCGTCTCACGCGATCCTAGGTAAAAGCATTGAGGAAGTAGCAAAGGAAGCCACACCCAAAATAGCGATTCTTGGCGTAGGTGGTGGCGGATGCAATATGGTTACATGGATGGACAAGAATATCATCGGCGCCCGTACAGTAGCACTCAACAGCGACGCACAGCACCTTACAACAAGCAAGGCAGGAAGCAGGGTACTTCTTGGATACGAGCTCTGTGGGGGTCTAGGATGCGGTGGTTTCCCAGAACAGGGAGCCAAAGCAGCCGAGGAGTCAGCCCTCGACATCGAACAGGCCATAGGTGATGCAAACCTTGTCTTTGTAGCTACAGCTCTTGGTGGTGGTACCGGTACAGGTGCAACCCCAGTCGTAGCAAAAATAGCGCGAGAGACATGTGCATTAACAATTGGCGTGGTCACTATTCCCTTCAACGTAGAGGGAACTAGGGTCATAAAAGCCAAGCAGGGGTTAGCGAGTCTGGTTGATGTCTGTGATAGCGTCGTCGTAATAGATAACAATGAGCTAAGAAACGTCGCGGGAAAACTTCCTGTTAGAGAGGCTTTCGCTGTCGCAAACGCAAGGGTTACCGACTTCATCAACAATGTAGCCGAGACACTCAGCGTACCAGGTATCATGAACCTAGACTTCGCTGATATCAAGGCCATAATGATGGGTGGAGGAATCTGTGCCATCGGTTTCGGAGAAGGAAGCGGTGGTACCAAGGTTGAGGACGCTGTTAACAGGGCACTGGATAACCAGCTACTCGACATTGAGGACATCAGTGTCGCACGAGGCGCGCTCGTTCACATCGAGGGCGGCGAGGACATGACACTAGAGGATGTTAACAGAGCAGGAGAACTTGTTCTAGATAGCATAAATCCTGATGCACGTGTCGTCTGGGGCAGCAAGATAAACCCGGCTCTTGATAGCAAGATCAGGGCTACGGTGGTTCTTGCAGGGGTAGAAAGTTCATTCCTACTCGCCGAGAAGAAATCAGTGACCGTGACAAAGGCGAAATCCTCTAAAAAGGTCTCAAGTAAAAAGAAGGCCTAATCCTTTCCTTTTTTAAATAATTTTTCTCAGTGGAAGTATCAGTCTGAATGTTGTCCCTTTCGAGTTACTTGATTTGAGGCTAAGGGAACCACCCACAGACTCCAGCGCGTTCTTACAGAACGCCAATCCTAGACCACTGTGGCCTGTCTTTGTTGAGTAGAATGGCTTGAATAGGTTGTTTTGAATCTCCTCGGGTATCCCGGGGCCAGTATCTCCAATGTCTATGTAGACCTCTTCTTGTTTTGAGGTCACCTTGACTGATAGGGAACCCCCTCCAGGCATGGCTTCTACCGCGTTTACTAGCAGGTTGTTCATTATTCTTGTGAATTTCTCTTCCTCTATCTCGGCGATCAACAAGCCTTCATCGTACTGGGTCTTTACCCTGATGTTTCTAGGCAGGTGCTGTTTCTCCAATATACTTCGTACTATCTTGTTTGCCTCAATGAAACCAGTAATAGTGGTTGACTGGGCTATTGTCTCCTTGATTAACTCGGACACATTCTGCGCATCGTCTGCCTGCTTATCAATCGTATCGATTATCTTGGGTAACATCTCGGGTTGGATCCGCAGTATCCCTGCCGCGTTCAGTATGCTTAGGATATTTCTCTGCAGCTCTCCACCTATCAGGGTTGATGCCTTCTCTGCGTTATCGAGAACACCGAGAGCATAATCGAGTCTCTTGCGCTTCTCCTCGCCCTCTTTTTTCCTCAAGGCATTTACCTGAATCCTGTTGAATGCAAAAGAGACATGATAGGCAAGCATCTCTAAGAGCCTGACATCATCTTCAGTAAAATCATTCTTCTTATCGCTCTCAACATTCAATACGGCAACAGTCTCATCATTGATTAATG
>CAZZFH010000323.1:0-3148 GCA_964653295.1 uncultured Candidatus Bathyarchaeia archaeon
GAGACTGACAGGTATACTCAGCAGTTAAACGTGATTTTGGATGCTTTCAGGGAGCTTGATGAGGTTTCTACTGAGGGCGTCGAGCCTAGTTACCATCCCATAGAGATTGAGGATAAGCTTAGAGAGGATGTGCCTGAGAAGTGGGAATGGGACCCATTAGCCAATGTTGTGGACCGTGAGGGAAAATACATCAGGGGGCCTAAGATCAAGTGAGCACACTAGATAGGGTCAGGGCTCTTGATGATGAGTATCATTTCATCAACACACTGGCTGATAGATTGGATACAGGGAATGAGGGAAGGCTCAGCGGCTACACAGTGTCTGTAAAAGACAATATCTGTGTAAGGGGCATGGAGTCTACGGCTGGGAGCAAGATACTGGAGGGCTATATTCCCCCGTTTGATGCGACTGTAATCGCCAAGTGCAGAGCAGAGGGCGCCAGTATATTGGGGAAGACTACTCAGGACGAGTTTGGCTTCGGCACATTCAACATAAACACCCCATACAAGAGACCCTTGAATCCCCATGACCCAGAGAGAAGTACAGGAGGTAGCAGCGGAGGAGCAGCTTGCTTGACAGCAGTTGCTGATTTTCCTCACCTTGCGTTGTCTGAGAGTACTGGTGGTAGTATTAGTTGTCCTGCTTCTTGGTGTGGGGTGGTTGGCGTTACTCCTACTTATGGTAGGGTTAGCCGTTGGGGGCTCATTGATTACGCCAATAGCTTGGACAAAATAGGTGTGATGGCTAAGACTGTTGGGGAGGCGGGGTTGCTTCTTGAGGTAATCAGTGGTCCTGATAGGTATGATAGCACTGTCATGGATGCGCCTGTGCCATGTTATTCTGATCTTGAGGCTGTTGAGGGTTTGCGGATCGGTGTTCCACGGGAGTATTTTGGTGAAGGCGTTGATCCTATGGTCGAGGATAAGGTCTGGGCGGCGATAAAAGGTCTAGAGTCAGATGGAGCAGAGGTCTCAGAAGTCAGTCTAGCCCATACCAAGCACAGCCTCAGTAGCTACTATATCATAGCCATGGCTGAGGCTTCCACCAACTTGGCTAAGTTCAGTGGGCTGCGATATGGGCTTCAGGAGCCTATTGAGGGTGACTTTAACCAGTATTTCAGCCGGGTCAGGACCAAGGGACTTGGAGATGAGGCAAAGCGCCGTGTTATGCTTGGTACGTTTACGCGGATGGCTGGGTATCGTGATGCTTATTATTTGAAGGCGTTGAAGGTTCGGACAAAGGTTATCGAGGATTTCAAGCGGGCTTTCAAGGATGTTGATGTCTTGGCTGCTCCCGCGATGCCTGTTGTGGCCCCAAGATTCGACGAGATAGAGCAACTTGAGCCTATTCAGCATTATATGATGGATGTTCTCACTGTTGCACCTAACCTTGCTGGGATACCCATGGTCTCTGTTCCATGTGGCGAGGCGTATGGTATGCCTGTGGGGCTGCATTTGATGGCGGATCATCTGGAGGAGCATAAGCTGCTCAAAGTGGCTTGGGAGGCTGAACAACAGTGAAGGCTACTATTGGGCTTGAGATTCATGTTCAGTTGGATACTCGTAGCAAGCTCTTCTGTAGTTGTTCGACTGATATTGATGATGCTGAGCCTAACAGTGTGGTGTGTCCTATTTGTTTGGGGTATCCTGGTAGTAAGCCGATGGTGAATCGAAGAGCCTTGGAGCATGGAGTAGTGATTGCTCAGGCTCTGAATAGTACTGTGATGCCTGTTATCCGGTTTAGCAGGAAGAATTATTTCTACCCTGATATGTCCAAGAACTTCCAGATCACCCAGTACGAGGTGCCATTGGCTGAGGGTGGGTATCTGCTTGTTGGTGGTCACCGGATTGGTATTACCCGGGTTCACTTGGAGGAGGACCCTGCGAAGCTTGTGCATGTTGGTGGTGGTATTACCAGTGCTCGTGAGACCTTGATTGATTATAACCGTGCTGGGGTTCCCCTTGTTGAGATCGTGACTGATCCTGATATTGGGTCTACTGAGGAGGCTCGTGATTTCCTCAAGAAACTCTCACTGATCCTAGAACATCTTGGGGCTTATGATCCCCATAGTGAGGGTTCTCTTAGGGTTGATGCCAACGTTAGCGTTGAGGGTGGTAACCGGGTTGAGGTCAAGAACATTACAGGGTTCAGGAACGTGGAGAAGGCGCTCAACTATGAGGTTGTACGGCAGACCAGTGCGGTGAACATGGGATTATCTGTGGTTCGTGAGACTCGTCACTTTGACGCCGAGACCGGGGTAACCAGTACTCTCCGGTTGAAGGAGCAGGAGGAGGATTATGGGTATATTGCTGAGCCTGATTTGACCCAGATTCACATAGATGGTGAGTGGGTTGAGGCTCTCAAGGCTTCCATGCCTGAGTTGCCTGATCAGCGTATCCAGAGGCTTGTGGATGAGTGTGGTATTACTCGTTTCCAGTCGGATATCATTGTGAATACTGGGCTCAGGATGAGTGAGTTCTACGAGGAATCATGCAAGCTGTACAGTGACGCTAAGAATGTGGCTAATTGGCTTGTTACCTATCTGTTGAAGAGCCTGAACTTTGAGGGCTTGAGCCTAGAGGAGAGTAATGTTAGACCCGAGACCTTCACTGAGTTGCTTGTGCTGATTGATGAGGGGACTATCAGTGAGCGCCTAGCCAAGGAGCTCATCAAGGAGTATGTGAAGACAGGCAAGTCTCCGAGATTGATTGTTGAGGAGAAGGACTTGGCTTTGCTGCCTGTGGCTGAGTTACGAGTTGTTGTGTCTGAGGTTGTGGCTGAGAACTCGAAGGTTGTTGAGGATTATAGGTCTGGTAAGGCGAAGGCTGCTGAGTATTTGATTGGTCAGGTGTTGCGGCGTGTGCGTGCGCGGGCATCGGCTGATATTGTTAGGGAGCTTGTTTTGGAGGCGTTGAAGGAAAACTAGTTGTTTTCTTTGTTTATCCGGGATCGGTGTTTTCTCGGCTTCGTCTCTGTTTGCTAGGTGGTACTGTTATCATTGATTTTGTATTATTTGTTTTAATTTAGGTGTTTTGAATGTATGTTTTTTGTATTAAATAGGTAAGTTTTTATATGATTTCGCAGCATATTCTCAAAACATGCTTTGGTAGCTCAGTAGGTAGAGCACCTGCCTGTTAAGCAGTAGGTC
>CAZZFH010000324.1:0-3147 GCA_964653295.1 uncultured Candidatus Bathyarchaeia archaeon
TCGCTATGCTTATGATCGTTTGGACGAAGTTAATGAGGTACATTTTGAAAGTGCTGGTGTTGATTTGACTGACACAAAAGGTATCGATGTTTTTAGACCATCTTTTGCTCTTACAACGATCATGAGGGAATCGGTACAAGAACCCGTGGAGTTTATCAACGGGGATTACAAAACTCAACCTCTTTTCTCCGGAGAGGAAGTGGTGAACTTTCCAAAACCCTTAGGCCCTATCCGTTGTGCCCGTTGCATACACGCTGAACTAGCTACAGTTCCTGTTTCTTTCAAAGACAAGGGGGTTAAGGAAGTTACCTTTAGGATAAACTTGGGTGCTGATACCGAAGAAGTAAGCAGATGCTTATACCGAGTTGGCATGGCAAGTGAGAGACCGATCAAGGTGCATGGTGTGGAAGTAGTACCGCTTGAAGTTCTATGTGCAGTAGTGAATAGAGAGCTCGAAGAAAAACTTGAAGGAGTAGATGTTAAACTTGATATAGTGAAGTGCCACCGGGCTCGAGTGATTGGTAAAAAGGATGGGAAAAAGATCGAGTATATTATTTATACAATTACTAGGCCACACAGTCGTTGGGGGGTTTATGCTGCTACAGGGGTAACGCCTTCAATCGTTGCCCAGATGCAAGTTAAGGGAATGATTAGAGAACCAGGTGTGTGGGGGCCGGAACAGGTAGTAAACCCGGAATATTTCTTCAAAGAATTGGCTAAACGTGAAATCTATATCAAGTCAGAAATAAAGGAGAATATAACAGAGGAATGACTTCAACGGAGATGAACACACCAAGTGTCGAATGGAGGTATGGAGGTTGCCAAGCATGTATGGGCTTACCCTGCCCTGTCAGAGTGAAGGTTGTGGATGGCAGGGCGGTTAAAGTAGAGGGACAGGTTGATGGTAAATTATGCGCCAAGGGCCACGCTCTTATTGATCAACTTTATAGGGCAGACAGGCTGAAGTACCCTATGCGAAGGGTCGGGAAGAAAGGCGAAGGTAAGTTCAAAAAGATTACTTGGGATGAGGCTCTCTCAGAAATAGCCATGGTTCTCAAAAAGTACAGGGATGAGGGACATCCGGAGTACGTGCATTTGGTCTATGGCTGCGGGTTTATAGGAAACATACCTATGCAACGATACTTCAGCAAGGTATACGGAACACCAAACTTCTCACATCATCATGGAGACACTTGTGACGGTGTTGGTAAGGCGGCGTCTAGGATTACCGGTGCTACCGGCATTCCTGATTATCCCAACGCGAAATATGTGCTTGAGGTCTCTCACAACCCACTTGGCGGTGGCAGAGCTCCTATGCATTTCAGCGTTGGGGCGTTTAATGAGGCCATGCGCAAAGGTACAAAGATTGTGGTAGTGGACCCGCGTCTATCCGAAACAGCAGCCGCTATTGGAACCGAGTGGGTCCCTATCAAACCTGGAACAGACGCAGCTTTTTTCCTTAGCCTCATTCATGTCCTCATTGCTAATAAACTATATGACGAAGACTTCCTTTTGAAGTACACAAACGCGCCAATCCTAATACAGCCCGATGGATATCCCTTCAAGAATGCGAAAGGGAACTTTCTGGTCTGGGACAGTATCGCTACCAGTGTTAGGGCACTGGATGATGCTGACAAACCTGCGTTGTTTGGGAGTTACGATACAGGTAGGAAAGTCTGCAAGACAGCGTTCCAGCTATTGTCAGAGCAAGCAGCAGATTACTCTCCTGAAAAAGCATCTGAGATAACCACTATACCAGCCGATAAGATTGTTGAGATCGCGGTAGAGATGGCGGCTGCCAAGCCAGCTGTGTCAACTAACTGGAATGCGGCTCACTCATGCTTCTATACTAACAGCACGCAGGCTTGGAGAGTGAGGCATGTCCTTGCCATGCTCCTAGGTAGCTACGATGCTCTAGGCGGGATGCGGTTACAAGAATTGGATAGTACTCAGATTTCTCGTCTGGGATCAGCTGGGGGTATTCCTGTTATTTTCCCAACTGCCCCGCCACCAGCCAAAACTACAAAGCCAATCAGTGCACCGAGCATAGAGTTGGAAACTGATACTTTTAGATATCCCTACGCTGATGCTCTTCCAAAATTCACTAGGCGAGGCATTTTGGAAGAGTTGCCCTATCCCGTCAAGGCGATGATCGTCTATGGGAACTCTCTACTCAATAGCCATACCCATACACAGCAGTACAGGAAAGCAATTGAAAGAGAGGATTTATTCCTTGTGACCATTGACATTTGGCCAAATGACCATATAGATTACGCGGATATCGTTCTGCCTGATGCGTGTAGTTTAGAGAGGCTTGAAGTCTTTACAGAGTTCTGGGGGAATAACGTGAGGGCAATAGTTCCACTACTCCCAGTGGTTGGGCCACTTTATGACACACGGGATGTCGCGGATATTTTCATCGGTCTTGCGGAGAGACTGGGATTGAAAAGGTATTTCAACTTTACAAAAGAGGAGTGGTTTGATGCTCAGCTTAAGCCATTGGGTATAGACAGGGAGTATCTCCAGAAGCACGGTGCCTATTGTGAATACATCGAGCCTACTTACTGGAGGTTCCCATATAAAATTAAACCTAAAACTCCTACAGGCAGACTTGAGATTTACTCAACCTTGTCGCCTATCCTGGAACTATTCATAAAAACAGGAGACCCGCACGCCGATCCATTGCCAGGCTATATTCCATTAGAAGTTGGTGAACCTACAGCTGACAATGAGTTCTATCTACTCAGTGCCAAGTGTGCAATCACCGAGACGGCTCTCTCGCAGGACAACGCTTATCTGATGGAAGAACATATTGACGGACTTGGCCTTACCCAGTTATGGATAAATGCAGATAGGGCAGCCAAGTTAGGGATCAAGGATGGTGATATGGTTAGGATTTGGTCTGAGTCCACCGGTGCGGAAGGCGTGTTAAGAGCTAAGGTGATTGAGGGGATACACCCGAGCTCTGTTTTCGCTTTTGTTGGATTTGGACATACGGCGAGGATGATGGGGATAGCAAGAGGTAAGGAGGGTATCAATGTGAACGAGTTCATCCCAGACCATTTAGAACTGCTTAGTGGTGCTGCTGCTTGCCAAGAGGCCCTAGTCAAGATAGAAAGGGTTAAGTGACAGATGGCGAGATATGGA
>CAZZFH010000325.1:0-3143 GCA_964653295.1 uncultured Candidatus Bathyarchaeia archaeon
TCCCTCAATATGTCCCTTACCCTTAAGGTGTTTGACGCTATCGTTGCTATTGAGCTGCCCTGCGCAATCAGTGCCTTCAGCGGATAAGGCTTGTTTGTTTCGATCGTATCCAATACCTCGGGCGTAGAAACTCCCCACAGAGGGTAATACAATGGATGCGTTGAAATAGATTTAGTACCATTAGCAATAATCTTGTTTATCCTCTCACGCAAGGTGAGATCCCTCCGATTTAGGGGAAGAGGGAAGACAACAGCCCCTGGAACATCAATGTTACCAGTTATTGCGCGAAGGATTGCTATAGCACGGGTTGTCTGGACAACGTTTGTGTGCTGCTCGATACCGTTCCCATCCTCTAGAACGGCACCAGGACTTGCCTTTGCATAAAGATCCGCCACTTCACGGATCTTATCGGCTGGAACCCACGTCATCTTGCTGACTTTCGTAAGAGGGTATTCCTCAACAAGGGCTTGTAATGCACCAAACCCGTGAACGTAGTTGTCGACAAACCCCCTATCGTAAAGCCCCTCCTTTATGATGTAGTTCAACATGCCGAGAATCATTGCACCATCGGTTCCAGGCCGAGGCTGAATAACCAGGTCTGCCTTGGCTGCAGTACTTGTAAATCTGGGATCAACAACAATCAGCCTTACCCCGCGTTTAGCGGTATTAAGTATTCGCCTTCCATGGTGAGGCAAAGATGTCTCCATTGGGTTGAAGCCCCACAAGATCATCAGCTTAGTATTCTCGTAGTCAGGTAATGGCTGGCCACCATAGGTATACTTGTGTCCGATCGTGCGCGGAGTGTAGCACAGGTGATCATGGGAAGCTACATTCGGCGACCCAAAAGCGCTCATAAATCTCTGTACATAGCTCCAATTGCTCCCCCACCTGGGACCGGCTCCACGGTGCCAGACAACGGATTCCGCCCCATACCCCTTCTTGAAGCTGAGTAGCTTACTCGCAATGGTGTCCAATGCCTCATTCCAAGATATCTCACTCCACCTACCTTCCCCTCGTTCTCCTTCTCTCTTCAGAGGCTTTCTTAGACGATTTGCATCATATTCGTACTCTACTGCGGCGAATGCTTTCGGACAGAGTTCTCCCCCACTGGCAACATGGCCAGGCAGTCCTTCTACTCTTATGATCCTTCCATCATGAATGTAGGCTTTCATCCCACAAACATTATTACACATACCACAAACCGTATTGATGCACTTCGCCATATGTTTCTACCTCCACCCCTTAGGAGCCCTTACCTGGTTCGCGTCTCAAGAATATCGCGTAGACCATCTCCCAGAAGATTTGCTCCAAGAACCACAAGAAAGATGGCAAGACCCGGAAAAGTTGGGTACCACCACGCAGTCTTAAGATAGCTCCTTCCAGTACTTATCATAGCCCCCCATTCCGGAGTTGGAGGTTGAGCCCCCAGTCCGACGAAGCCGAGGGACGCTCCTAGCATGACTACGAAGCCAAAATCAAGGGTCACCTCCACCAAAACAGGCGAGTAACTATTCAAGAGCACATGCTTAAGAAAAACGCGCACTTCAGAGGCACCTATTGCCCTTGCCGCCTCAACATATGTCTCTTCCTTCACTTCAACTACCTTGCTCCTGACTAATCGGGCATAAACGGTCCACCAAATAGCTACTATGGCCACCATCACATTTGTAAGCCCCGGACCTAATGATGCGGTGATTACCATGGCGAGAACAAAGACAGGGAATGCCATACACAGATCCGTAAAGCGCATCACCGCATCGTCTATCCGGCCACCGAGGAATGCAACTGTTCCTCCAATCAAAGATCCGATTACTACACTAAGCCCAGTGACGATAAGTCCCAACCTAAGGGAGATCCTGGAGCCATAGACAATTCTGCTGAAAACATCTCGTCCGGCAGTGTCGGTACCGAAGAAGTGAGTCTTTGAGGGTGGCATGAGTCGATCGCTTGGGTGTATCGCGATGGGGTCATAGGGAGCGATAAACGGAGCAAGAACGGCAACAGATATAAACCCTACCATTATTGCTAGCCCCAGTATTGTAAGAGGGCTCCTCCTCAACGTGTATACTAAATGAGTCGCTTTTTCCCCGACACAGACGAAAAGAGTATCGCGCTCAGATTCTAGTGATCTCATAGAACACCTTCACCGGATACCTCACAGCTTGCTATGGGCTTCTTCACGTTCACTCATCCTTCGCCTAATAGTCTGCGCGGCGAGAGGCTCTGCTCTCAATCTCAGGAGAATCTCACCTTAGGATTGATGTACACATATGAAACATCTACTATCAAGTTTACTAACATGTATACAAGTGCCATGACTACGCTAAACCCCAGAACAGGCTGAAAATCAAGGTGTCTAATAGCGGTAAGTGCATATCTTCCTATCCCGGGCCACGAAAAAATCACTTCCGCCATGACTGAACTCCCCAGAAGGTATCCATACTGGATTCCAGTTATCGTCACGATTGGCAAAAGCGCGTTTCTCAAAGCATGTTTGAGAACAACGATCACCTCAGACACGCCCTTAGCCCTTGCTGTTCCGATGTAATCTTCATCCAACACTTCAAGCAAGTTAGACCTCGTCTGGCGCGCAATGATTGCAAGCGGGCAAAGAGCAAGGCACAGTGCAGGTCCTATTACATGATGAATGGCACTTCCCAAAGCAGTCCAATTACCAGTCAGCAAGCTATCCACAATATACATCCCGGTTATCCTGGTTGGCGGGTCAATAAACAGACCGATCCTTCGTCCAATAGGAATCAGCCCTAACCTATAATAGAAAAGTAGCAATATCAATAGCCCAACCCAAAACACCGGCATTGACATGCCGAATAGAGAAAGTGGGCGCACCATGAAGTCCAGTATCCCGTTCTTTCTTGCCGCGCTTATCGCACCCAAGACTATGCCCCCAACCATAGCTATCAACAGGCTCACAGTACTTAGTTCGAAAGTGGCCATAAAGTACTTCCTTATGTCAGACATTACAGGTCTTCTGGTATAGACCGAAAAGCCCAGATCACCCTTTGCCATCTGTTTCACGTAACGAAGGTACTGTATGGGTAGTGGATCGTTCAACCTCCATGCTTCCTTTAATCGCTCAACCGCGGCCTTGGTGGCAAGTGGCCCCAATGCTGTGGCAACGG
>CAZZFH010000326.1:0-3113 GCA_964653295.1 uncultured Candidatus Bathyarchaeia archaeon
AGCATCTTCTCAACGTAGTCAACGGTGTAATACAGTGTCAAGTTTATTCAGATCACGCCTTGCAAAAGAGTTTGATGATAGGACCGCCAGATTCCACACGAGCGTAGTAGAGGACCTACGCATGTTCAAGGAAGACATCGATGGAACCATGGCCCATGACATCATGCTCAAGGAACAAGGCATTCTAGACGAAGAAGACTTAGTAAAGATTCTAGGCGCACTCCAAGAGATAAAAACGGAGTGGAAAAACGGCGAAATAGAGATAGGCGCCGAATACGAGGATATCCACGAGTATATCGAGGCTCGTGTAATCGAGAAGATCGGTATCGAGGCAGGCGGCGCGATGCACACAGGCCGCAGCAGGAACGACCAAGTCATGGTAGACATGAAGATGGTCACCAAGAAAGAGATACTAGCCATCGCCGAGAACGTACTCAACCTAGTAAAGTCTCTTTGTGAGCTAGCCGACAAACATGTAGAGACCCCAATGGTCTACTATACTCATGGACAACCCGCACAGATAGGTACCTTCGGTCACTATCTGCTAGCATACGCAGACCAGTACCTGAGAGACTACCAGCGAATCAAACAATGCTACGACAGGGTCAACTACAACCCACTGGGATCAGCAGCTATCGGAGGCACCAACTTCAGGATCAGCAGGCTCAGGACCAGCGAGTTACTGGGCTTCGACTATATACAGGAGAACTGCATGGATGCAGTGAGTAGCCGGGATTGGGCTATGGAGTGTACAAGCGTACTCAGTATACTCATGAGCAATATGAGCAGGATGGCGGCAGACTTTGTGATGTGGGCTGGGGCAGAGTTCCAGTACATCACAGTCGCCGATGAGTATAGCAGTAGTAGCAGCATCATGCCCCAGAAGGTAAACCCAAGCACCTTAGAGCTCATCAGAGGCAAATCAGCCGAGGTCTACGGGACACTACAAGAGATAATGACCATGGTCAAGGGGCTCCCAACAGGTTACTATCAGGATCTTCAGCAGACCAAGATCGCCTTATGGCGTGCATTTGATACAACCAAGACCAGCGTAGAGGTGCTCAATGGAGTAATCAACACATTGACCGTAAATACTGATAAGATGTTGGAGCAGACCAAGGGTAGCTTCATTTATGCTGTACAGTTAGCCGAGGTGCTGGCTGAGAACGAGGAGTTGAGCTTCCGAGAGGCATACAAGATTACTGCAGATGTGGTCAAGAACCTTGTAGCTGAGGGTAGGACTCTTGAGGGATTGAAGGCAGAGGATGTCCAGAAGGTAGCCAAAGAGCTATTCGGAAAGGATATCAAGGTCAGTAGTAGCATCGCCGAGAAGGTATCTGACCCAGTCAAGGCTCTAAATAACCTGCGAAGTCCGGGCAGCCCGCACCCCGCCGAGATTAATATGGCTGTGGAAAACCGCTTGGAGCTACGGGAGCGTTACTGGAAGGAGCTTGATTTCTTGAAGATCAAGCTTGTTATCGCGGCTGATAACCTAAAGAACGCCCTAGCGCAGTACATTTCCTAAAATCCTTTTAGAGAGTACCCCTCTCATATTTCTGAAATAGTTTGAAACGAAGCTACGCAGTGGCAGGGATCATTATCATCCTAGCCTCGACCTTACTAATAGAATACTATACCAATTCAAGGTTCCCTACACTGGACTACCCTCTAACGGGTGTACCTGAATTAGAGATCGGTGAGACCCGTACATTCTCCTACACTAGGGCACTGGATCAGGTTGGAACCTATAGCTATACAATTACTGGCAAGGAAAACGGGTTGTATACTATGAGTAGCCTCACAGATGTCAGTCTGGAGGGTGAGAGTATACTTCTTAAGAGTAGCTTCGTCTTTGATGAAGATTACAGACCCCAAGACTATTCCCTTGTAGTCGCTCAAGGTGGCGTAACCAATGAGATCCAAGTAACCTTCAGTGAAGGAAACGTAACCTTAACAGTTACACTAGAAAACGATACAGTTACACTATCTGATGAGTTTCCTTCTACGGCTTTCATGACCGAGAACAATATGCCTGGTCTCTGGGAGTTGCTGTTAATCTCCGCTGATTTGGAGACAGGCGCTAGATATGTTGCGGAGGTCTATATCCCTCAGGGCGGAGCTATGTTCGACTTGAAGTTCTATGTCCATAATGACCTGCAGAGCATTACCGTTGACGGGGAGCAGTTGAGCTGTACTGTGGTTCAGGAGACCACCCTCGATTTACGGTTCTACTTGTACGAGGACGAGCTAATTCAGATGAGGAATGATGATCAGGACCTTATTTTCACCAGAATTTACTAAGTCCACATAGCCAAAGCCAATGCCCCAAGTATCACAGAGTCTTGCCCCAACGGGGTTATCATTATCTCAGGAACCCTGTTGATGATATGCTTCTCAATGTTCTCTTTAATCGGGTTGAGGATTAGATCTGGGTTTTTTAAAGCGATGGAGCCACCGATAGTAATTAACTCAGGGTCATATGCATTCACTATGTTCCCAAAGCCTATAGCATTCTTTAGCCCTATCTCGTGGATTATTTTTTGAGCAAATTCATCCCCTCTCTTGGCGGCTTCAAAGATGTTCTCTGTCTTCAGTTTCTTTGCGTCCCCCCCACTTAGCTCAAATAATAGTCCTGTTCTCCAATCCATTTTTTCGAGTATCATCCCTGCGTATGTTGGGATATTCATACCGCTACAGAATGCCTCCCAGTGCCCCCTGCATCCGCAGCCACAGACGATCTCAGACTCAGGGTCTAATGTGAAGTGCCCAACCTCAACAGCGTTACCATCCTTGCCCAAGAGAAGATTATCGTCGACTATGGCGCCACCCCCCAACCCTGTACTGATTGTCACATAGACTAGGTTTTCTTTCCCCTGTCCGGCTCCGAATACTTGTTCACCGAGAACTGCTGCGGTGCAGTCATTCACTATTGTTACTGGTACCTTGTATTGGTCGATGAGGGGTTCTGTGATGGGTATATTGTTGAAAGGATAATTTGGGGTATTGGTTATTATTCCTTCAATTTGATTGATAGGTCCAATACTACCGATCCCGATACTGTTTGGTTCATCAATCCTGATTGACTCAATAACCCTGATGATCTGCTCTGAGAC
>CAZZFH010000327.1:0-3111 GCA_964653295.1 uncultured Candidatus Bathyarchaeia archaeon
TTCTTTCTTCATCTTACGACGATATGCATATAGATGATTCCAAACTGTCTTATGGAATGATCCATTGATAAGCATCTCCACAGCCTCTTTTGCCACCGGAAGCATCTCAAATGGACCAATAATACTCACAGTTCCACCGTAAACACTCACCAAGCAGCCCG
Organism: uncultured Candidatus Bathyarchaeia archaeon; assembly: GCA_964653295.1. GTDB lineage: Archaea > Thermoproteota > Bathyarchaeia > TCS64 > TCS64 > RBG-16-57-9. Next base: position 162 of record CAZZFH010000327.1, read on the forward strand.
TCAGCTCCTCAATCATAACCCGGCTCTTACCCTCTTTGCCTATGATCCTGCCCTTTACTCTACCTTGGGCGTTCTTGCTACGGCCAACATACTCCTCAATGTCCATTATAATGAGGTCATAATCCTCATTGATGAGTGCAAACGCGTTCTTGGGGCTGAATCCTCTGCCTATGGCTCGGATCATGTTTCTAGCCACGAATAATACTGATACGTCTGTTTGATCTGGCTTGACTTTAATATCGACGTTTCCCGTCTCGCCGTCTATGGTTAGGTCTATCTGGAATGTGGCTTCGATGCGTTTCTTGGTCTTTCCACTTGGGCCAATCAATACTCCGATCCTGTCGGCTGGTATTCTAATAAAGGTCTTCTGTTCCACCTGTAATCCACTCCTTTAGTTCCTCTGGGTCCCGGGTCTGGGCTCCCAGTCGTTTGAAAAAATAGTTGATATTCTGTATGTCTCTCTCTATGAGCATGGGCGCCATGGGGTGAATGGTAAGCATGGCTTGGCTCACATCGAATATTACGGGTTGCTCGTCTTTTATCATTATATTGTATTCGCTGAGGTCACCGTGGGCTAGTCCAGCTACCTGCCACATACGCTGCATCTCCTCCAATACGGTATCGTAGAAGGCTTGAGGGTCTTCTGGATCTCGTTCTCTGAGTAGGGGCGCTGGATCACCGTCTTCTCCTATGAAGGTCATTACCAAAATGTTTCTGATGAATTCGATGGGGTGTGGGCTGTTTACTCCTGCTTCCTCGCATAGCTGGAGGTTGCTGAACTCTTTCTGGTTCCAAGTATAGATCATGCTACGGGCATCGTTTCGTATTCGTTTGAACCTTGGATCACCTTGGATATACTGCATCATCCCTTTCCGGAACTCCGCAGTATGCGTGTAATAGATCTTTACCGCAAGCTCTTTACCTTCTTTGCCTATGGCATAGTATACCCTAGCTTCTTTACCCGCTTTTACAACGCCGTGAAGCGTGTCGATGGTCCCCTTGTTGAAGAGCTTGAGCATCCCCTTTAGGGTAAGCCGATCAAACACCTCTTCAATGACCCGGAACTCTTCCTTGTTCTTGTCCTTGAAGAGAGCACCCTCCACGTATTTACGTGTAAGCCGGTCGTCCTGCTCCTCATAGTCCCTTTTTCGAGACATCGTTCTCAGTCACGTTATTCAATGAGTAGAATGCCTTTACGGCGGAGGTCATCGACCTGGCTCTGAGTGTAGCGATGGAAGATCTCACCACGCTCTTCGCTCTGAAAGTCCCATGGGCTTATTAGCACTATGTCGCCTTCCCTTATCCAGGTCCGCCGCTTCATCTTTCCCCTGATGCGGCATGTTCTTACGAATCCGTCTTGGCATTTGACGAGTACTCTGTCGAAGCCCAGTAGTTTCTGGACGACTCCGAGTACATCGTTCTCACTGGGGTAAAGCATTTGTCTGAGGTTTTTCTCGCTTAATACCTTCTTTTTTCCCATTCAGTGGCCTCTTTGCAGAGAGTACACGTTTCGAAGCTTAAAAACTCATCCGATGTTGAAAGATTGTTCAAGCAGTTTTATGGGTTCTCTGGTGTAAAAGACTCTGTTTATTGGGTCTATCTGTGTTTGGTTTGTTATTCTAGGTTTACTGGAACCCGTTTAACTATCTTTGTCCCGTTGAGATTTATCTCACAAGTGTATGCGTAGGCTTCAACGCCTTTTCCCACGGCTTTTCTGATGTTTTCTGTGAACAATGGATCCATCGGCTTGTTTGGGCGCCACTCAGATGCATCATTTCGCTGGATAACAAAGCAGGCAGCGGCTCTCCCATGCTCCAGCGCCTGAATCAGCGTATTCATGTGTCGTGCCCCGCGTTTGGTGGGTGCATCTGGGAATAGAGCGACTTTCTCCTCGACTAGGGTGCAGCTTTTTGCTTCTACGAGTATCTGGTTGGCTCCGTCGCTGAGTTTTAGGTCTAGTCTGCTGTCATGGAATGTGGGTTCTGTTCGCTCTACCTTGTAGCCTTTGAACTCGGATAGTCTGCCTTGGTTGATGGCTTCTTTTAGCATATAGTTGGGTAGCCTGCTGTCGATGCCTACCAGTGTATTATTGTATTCAACAAGGGTGAGATCATAGTCTGTTTTTCGGTGCTCCCCGGGTTTGTATATCAGGTAGACCCTTGTGCTGGGTACCATGAGTTCATGCATCCTGCCCGGATTGGGAATAAAGCACTGGACATGTTTGCCTGCTAGGTCTACTACTCCGAGGAATCTGTTGGGTCTGCTCAGTAGCTTGGCTGGTATTGGAGTTGAGGGGTGCTTCATTCTATTAGTTCCATTATCTCATCGTGAAGGCGTCTCGTATTAGCCGCAATGACAGTGCAGTGAGCCTCCCGAGTCAAGGGTAAGTCTCCGAACACCTCACCATTGAGGCTGTAGACGCCCCCGGCTTCCTTGATCATGAACAATCCTGCACTGATGTCGGTGGCTCTTACGATGCCCCTGAGATCAATGTGGGCATCAAGCACTCCTTCTGCTACGTGGCATAGACTGGCTGCGCTGCATCCTTCCTGTCGTGTGTGGCGGCTCGTTGCGATGAGTTTGCTTGTTTTCTCTAGTTTGGGGTCCTTGCTGATGTCCATCCCGATTAGCCCATGTTTGAAAGGTGTGTATTGTGATGGCTGTATGGGGAAATCATCTATTGTTGGACGCTTGTCTTTCTCGGCGTAATATGTTTCCCCTGTGTAGAAGTTGGTGACTATTGCCGCTATCACGTCTTTTTGGTGGGGGCTGGTGGCTACGCTGATGCTGAGTACCGCTGGTTGTAGTCCTCGGCTGAGGTTGGTGGTGCCGTCTACTGGGTCGGCTGTGATGATGTATAAGCCTGTTCCAAATACCTTGTTTCCTTCTTCGCTGATGAGGGTGGCGCTGATGTTGTAGTGGCATCACGTACCATTTCAGAAATTGAAGA
>CAZZFH010000328.1:0-3110 GCA_964653295.1 uncultured Candidatus Bathyarchaeia archaeon
CCCTCATAACCATATGAGCCATCATCGGTACAAACGTAGACCTCATCAGCGACTGCCTTAACCTCAGCTTGAAGTAAAATATGATCCTTGTTACGGAAACCAAATACAGCTGTAACATGATTTCCAGCTTCTTTGAAAGCCTCTATCTGATAGAGCATCGCACCCACAAACACGCCGCCCCCAACACACAGAATCTTTCCATAGTTTTCGATATTGACCGAGTTGCCTAATGGTCCGGCGAAGTTTAGAATAGAATCTCCTTCTTCTAATAACCCCAGCTCCGTGCTGCTCTTACCTACCTCTGCAAAGTAAATATCTACAGTGCCCTTCTCTGTATTGGTTCCAGCAATAGTAATGGGTAGACGTTCTCCTGTCTCTTTTGCTCTAACAATTACAAATTGTCCGGGTTTTGATTTGTGAGCTACAGCAGGTGCATGTACCTCAAAATATTTAACGTTCGGCGTTAACTCCTTTTTCGTCACTATCTTATACATGTATTCACCACGATGAAACGAATTCTCTTTACAAAGGAATACGCATTAATAAAATTGAGGATTCAGAGGAGCAAATTCATGCAATATTGGGAATCTTAGGGCGTTGATTTGACTATGTTTTACAAAAAAAGTAGATTAATTAATCAAGTCCACAAACCTGGAATGTCGCCCCAGATGGCATCCCACCAATCACCCTCCGTGATCGCCTCACCGCGAACCACAATTTCGTAAAGGGTTTTCAGTAACTTGTGGTGCCTCTGTTCATCGATTAGAATGGCTTTGAGTAGAAGCTCTACTTTTTCGTTGTCTAGGCTACCTACTCTTTTTTCTAGTTCTATGATTACGACTTCCTCCATTTTGATGTGATCATCGATTACCTTTTTCTGGAGGTCCAATTGTTCTTCGCTAAGGGCAATGCTTGAAACGGTGAGTAGATTTATCGCAGACTGGTACATCTCAGCATGCTTCTTGGAGTCTAGACTTATTCCACGCAAAGCGGTCTTTACTGCCTCGTTCTCTATCTTGTCTATGGAATCATGTACAGATTTTACAATCTTGTTCTCGAGTTTTATCTGGTTCTCAAGGAACTCCAGCATCTCATCAGTCATATAACAATCAAATATTGTTAGGATTTGCGGATTATAAAGAGGGTGATCAGGGTTTCTTCCCAAGTACACCAACATAGATGGTAAACTGCTCTACACCATCAACGCCTAAAGTACGGTTTATCTTGTCATCATCAAAAGCCGCAATAGCGCAAACCCCAGAATCGATTGCCTCAGCACATAGGTAGAGGTTCTGCATCACATGCCCAGCGTCAAGATGCATGTATCGGTATCCTCGTTCGGTGTATCGCCACATCATACGATACCTCACTGCAGTAAGGATCAGAGTGATCGCGGAGTTCAGTATAAAGCGCTGGTTATAGCATCCCTGAGTGACCCTTTCGGCGATATCATTGGACAAGTCAACCTCCTGTATCTTGTGTTCCACTGCAAGATATCTGTAAAGCCCAGGAGCTACACCCTCAACTCGATTAACAAGTATGTAGGACTCGAAACAATGCCGCGAACCAGCGCTTGGCACAGTTCTTAGGGTAGCCGGTCGATTAGTTGACTCTTTTACTCCCTGTGTTGACCATAAAACATAGCTCAACTCATCCAGTGTGAGGGGTTCATCTCCATACGCTCGAACACTAACCCTTCGGTTGATCGCCTCACTCAGATCTACAAGATTCACTTTAGCATTTTTCGGGTCAGGTAACTCAATTATTTCTCCCGTCTCAAATGGCGGAAGAACTAGTGGTGGTTGAGGCAGTCGCTTGTTTTGATCAGATGTCTCCAAGTATTGATATCTTGTTTTTTCCATGAATTCTTGGCCTTGGCCTCTCATAATTATCACAATAACAGTAAGGATTCATAGAGATAAAATAAACTATAAAAAAAGGAAAAAGAGAAAGAGGATTAAGCTAGGTGACCCATGGCGACCATCGCTTTGGCTACCTTCATGAAGCCTGCGACGTTTGCGCCAATGACATAGTTACCTGGCTTACCAAGATCCTTGGCAGTCTGGTATGCGTTCTGGTGGATATTCACCATGATTCCATGGAGTTGTCTATCAACCTCTTCACGGCTCCAAAATAGCCTGCCACTGTTCTGTGACATTTCTAGACCGCTTGTAGCTACGCCGCCTGCGTTACTTGCCTTGCCCGGTGAGAACAATATGCCCTTCTCTAGGAAGAGAGTAACTGCATCGGGAGTAGTTGGCATGTTTGCGCCTTCACCGACTGCGATGACACCGCTGCTTAAGAGAGCCTCAGCGTCTTTCTTTTCAAGCTCGTTCTGAGTTGCACATGGTAGAGCAATGTCTCCTCCGAACTGCCAGACACGACCGCCCTTCACGTATTCGAGGTTGTACTTGTCAGCAAATTCGTTGATCCTTCCCCTCTTGACGTTCTTGAGCTCCATGACGTATTTCCACATCTCCTCAGTCATACCGTTTGGGACATGGACTGCGCCACTTGAGTCGCTCATACTGGCAACTTTTGCGCCTAGCTGCATAGCTTTTTGAGCTGCATACTGTGCTACGTTTCCGCTTCCGCTTATGAGGACTTTCTTGCCCTTTAGGTCTTCACCTTTAGTTTTCAGCATCTCTTGGCAGAAGTATACGTTACCATAACCTGTTGCTTCTGGCCTAACCAGTGAGCCACCCCAGCCATAGCCTTTACCGGTTAGGACGCCGGTACCATGGAGGTTGGTGATCTTTCTGTATGCTGCATACAAGTAGCCGATCTCTCGTGCACCGACGCCGATATCTCCAGCGGGTACGTCAGTGAACTGGCCGATGTGCCTGTACATCTCATACATGAAGCTGTGGCAGAAGTTCTCTACCTCGCTGTCATTCTTACCCTTAGGGTCAAAGTCTGAACCGCCTTTTCCACCCCCCATTGGGAGTGTGGTTAGGCTGTTCTTGAATGTCTGCTCAAATCCTAGGAATTTGAGTAGGCCAAGGTAGACAGTTGGGTGGAACCTGAATCCGCCCTTGTATGGTCCGATGGCGCTGTTGTACTGAACTCTGTATCCTCTGTTGATCTGGATCTCGCCGTTTTTATCCTTC
>CAZZFH010000329.1:0-3110 GCA_964653295.1 uncultured Candidatus Bathyarchaeia archaeon
AAACGATTCATATCGATTTTTTGAGAAACTTGGAGATTATATCATCACTGGCCCTACTGGGACAAATGTTAATGATCTATTCTTGGTACTGGTTAGGTGATCTATATGAGAATCCTTGAGCAAAGAAAGGCAGCTCTTGATGAGCTTATTCAGCTTCTTTGCGAGATTCATAGTTATGTTGATGTCGTCCTCGTTGAGGGGCTTCGAGATGTAAAATCCATCAGAGACCTTGGTTGCCTTGCAGAAATAGAGGTTTTGAGTCATAGCGGCGTCAATGATTTTGATCTGGCTGACCAGGTATCATCACGGTTTAGTAACGTGCTAGTGTTGACTGATTTTGATGAGGAGGGTTTGAGCCTCAATAGACGGTTTACCTCCATTCTTGAGCACAAAGGTATCCATGTTGAGTCTGGGCTAAGACGCCGGGTTGGGCGTTTGATGGCTAGGATCGGTGTCTATGCCATAGAGTCGCTTGATAACATAAAGTCTGAAATAGGTTAATCAATGAATTTATCACAGATACCAGCTAATTTCATGTATGCCAATTACGGTATCACCGTATAACCCTGAATGGGTAAACTGGTTTCATGATTTACGCGAACCCATTTGGGAGCAATTAAACGACCTTGTCATTGACATCGTTCATGTTGGAAGCACTTCTATCACTGGGATGGGCGCAAAACCTGTAATTGATATTGATATTGTGGTAGACACTTGGACTAGTTTCCCGGAGATAGTCAAACGGTTGGAGGTTCTGGGTTACACCCATATCGGTAACCTAGGCATAAAGGAGCGAGAGGCTTTCAAGGAATCTGAATCATCCCTACATCCCCATAACCTCTATGTTACCCATGTGAACTCTATTGCTTATCGAAATCATGTATTACTGAAGAAACATCTCACAGAGAACCCTGATGAGTTTGATAGATACAAGGAGCTGAAGATCAAGTTGGGTGAGACCATGAATGATGTTGATAGTTATTGTCGAGGAAAGACCCAGTTGGTATTGGAGTTTCTCGAAAAAGAAGGCGTCTCTAGTGAAGAATTAGATGTTATTCGACGGGAGAACCTAGGCTAATTTGACCCCTGCATGCTCTTTGTGTTTGATAAAAATACTAATACCGTCTCAGCCTTTGATCATTGTATGAAGTCTAGACGTATTTTGATAGTTACATCAAGCCCACGTAAGAATGGAAATAGCACCCTACTAGCGTTAAGAGCCGCCGAAGGGGTAAAGGCAGAAGGCAGCTTGGCAGACATTGTTCATATTGGTAACATGAAGATAGCGCCATGTACTGCATGCGATGCCTGCAGAAGAAACCCGGAAACAGGCTGTATAATAAAAGATGATATGCAACCTCTTTATCAAAAGATCAAGGATGCGGATGGGGTCATATTCGCCACCCCCATCTACTGGTTTAATGTATCTGCCCAGATGAAATGCTTCATCGATAGAACATACGCTGTTTCTAATGACGGTGTTTTTGCGTTTACCGGTAAAGATGCCGGTGTTATTTTGACTTACGAGGATGTGGATGTCTTTGTCTCAGGGGGCATCAACGCCATACGTTCCTTCAAGGATATTTTCGCATATGTAAGCGCGAACCCAATGGGTTTTGTCTATGGCAGCGCGAATAAGGCTGGAGAAGTTCAGAGCAATGAGACTTTGCTGAAAAAAGTCTACGAGTTGGGCAAGTCCATGGCTCATACTAAAAAGTGATACATTAATCGATGTTACCCTGCTGGGTTATCTTCTTTTTTTGCCTTTTTCCAGATTCTCTTTTACCCTGAATTCCACCATCCTTCTCACCAGTTCTAATGGGATGGATTTCTTGTATGTCTGTGTGGAATAATGCGATGTATTCGTCTATTGTTTTGTATCCCTGTTTTCTGTCTGCCATTAGTATTGTATTGAAATCCTTTTTTTATAACGGTATAGACGCCTTAAACCTACTCAAATATTCCAGTGATCAATTCCTTTTTAACACTCAACGCATTCTGTCTCCTACTTATGGAAAGACAACCACTACTCATTGATGGCAATAAAGCCCGGGCAGTAATATGCATGCTCAAGACCAATGTCCACGACCACTCGGTGTTCAGGGTGAAGCTGGATGAACTCAGCGCCCTTGTTGAGTCCCTTGGGATAGAGGTTGTCGGTGAGGTTGTCCAGAGCAGGTACAGGCCATTCGCCAAGTACCATATTGGTAGTGGAAAGGTGCATGAGCTTAGACGAAAAAAGCGGCGACTCGATGCCAACCTTTTCATATTCTATAACATCTTGCGAAGCAGTCAAAAGCTGAACCTGATGAAAGCTACAGATACTGAGGTGATCGACCGCTACGAGTTGACCCTTGAGATATTCGATCAGATGGCCTCAGACAACCTTAGCAAGCTCCAGATACAGGCTGCACGCCTCGATAAACAGGCACCTTTCCTCAAACTACAAGCATCTGTAAACTATCGCCACGATCGCCCCTTCTTTAGGGCAGGTGGAGAGTACGCATTTCATGGTCAATTAAGGGAGTTAAGCCGAGGTCAGTCTAGGATCAACGAAGAAATAGAGAAGCTAATGGAAGAGAAAAGTCAACGTATCTGGAAACGGAAAAATGAGCTAAAATACCCTATCATATGTATAGCTGGTTTCTATAACGCTGGCAAAACGAGTCTATTCAACACTATTACTGGTGACACAAAACTCGTTAGTAACCGTCCTTTCACGACCCTCAGCAGCAAGTATCAGCGTAGATTCATCGATTATGAGACTACTGTGCTCTTTATAGACACCATTGGCTTCATGCTGGACTTGGACCCGCGTCTGATCCAGAGTTTCAAACTCAACCTCTTGGATATCAGGAGCAGCGACGTAGTGGTACTTCTTCTGGACATCACTGACCCCTTGCTGACTCTACAGCTCAAGATCATCGAAGGTATACGGCTCCTTAAGGAGATTGGTGTACCTCGAAGCAGGATGATTATCGCATTCAATAAACTGGATATGATGCCTGACGCCGATAAAGAGATCGAGGAACAGCTTAACCTAGACGTTTATGGTATCCCATGGATATGTATCTCAGCAGAGAAAAAACTAAACACACAAGAATTCCTCG
>CAZZFH010000330.1:0-3102 GCA_964653295.1 uncultured Candidatus Bathyarchaeia archaeon
CGGTGGCCTCTTAAGCCATTGGCCGAGGGTTCGAATCCCTCCAGACCCGCCACTTAACCCGTTTTCCTCCAAGGTCTTGGTATTAGGAAGGGTGTTTTGGCTTTGTATTTTCTGTATGATTCTCCAAATCTCGCCTCAAGTGCAGGTTCTTCCCTCGTTTTCAGCCATATTAACCAAATTAAAATGTATGTTACTGGAATTATGCCTGTCATAGAAAATGATTTCATCACTATACCTAACGCAGCCAAGCAGAGAAGATAGCCGAATAGCATAGGGTTTCTGGTATGACTATAAACCCCCGCTGTGATTAACTCGGTTGATTGTTCCTCTGGGAAGACATCTCCCAAGGGGATGCCTCCGCCCTTTACCCGTAAAATCCTGATGGATTCAACTACGTAGTAGCCTCCAATAAGCATCAACACCAAAGAGCCCAATGTTCCTAATATGCCAATCTCCAGTTGGCTGAAACCTAGAAGTATGTCTAAGCGTCTACCAAAAAAGAGCGATATTATTGGCACGACTAAGAAGAATATGATACTCGATGGTAATATCAATAATACCTTCCTAGCTGATTCCATAGAGTGTCTCCGGCACCGCGTGGTAAGTAGCTTTCTTTAAGCCGTGATACCTTGAGTTAGGTAGCTCAGAAAGGTGGTAAAATTATGGAAGATGTGATTTGGGTTGAATTTGATTTCATAGAGCAGTTTATGGTAGATGTTTTCGTTGAGCTGGGTGTTCCCATTGAAGACGCAAAGATATGCGCCGATGTCTTGATCACCTCAGATAAGCGTGGCATCGATAGCCATGGGGTCAACAGGCTCAAACCCATGTACTATGACAGGATCAGGGCGGGGATACAGTTCCCAAAGGCGAAACCCGAGATTGTGCGCGAGACCTCAACAACAGCTGTTATTGAGGGCAATAGGGGCATGGGGCACTCGACAGCAAAACACGCCATGGAGCTGGCAATAGATAAAGCCAAGGAGCATGGTATGGGGATAGTTGTGGTACGAAACAGCACCCACTATGGGATAGCGGGGTACTATGTTTTGATGGCTGTCGAGGCTGGCATGATCGGTATCACTGGCACAAACGCGCGACCATCTGTATCTCCAACTTATGGTGTAGAGCCGATGCTTGGCACCAACCCCCTCACCTTTGGGATGCCTAGCGATGAGGATTTTCCCTTCGTAATAGACCCAGCAACAAGCATAATACAGCGAGGCAAGGTCGAGGTTCACGCACGTTCAGGGGAACCCATCCCTCCGGGTCTCGTGATCGATTCCAAGGGAGACTATCTCACTGATCCAAATGAGATTCTTGAGAAAATACTCCAGAAGAAAGCCTCATTTCTCCCAATCGGTGGGAAAGCCGAGACCGGAGGATACAAGGGCTACGGGTATAGCACTGTGGTTGAGATTCTTTCCTCTGCGCTTCAGGGTGGGGCGTTCCTACAGGCAATCACGGGGGTAAACGTTGGGCATTTCTTCATGGCGATAGATGTTGAGGCGTTCACAGACTTAGCCTCATTCAAGAAGACCACTGGAGATATACTTCGGACACTAAGGAACTCAAAAAGGATGCCCGGAGAGCCAAGGATCTACACTGCTGGGGAAAAAGAACGCCTCGCGTGGCTAGACCGAAAAGACAAAGGGGTTCCCCTAAACAAGAGCCTCCAAGAAGAACTGGTTCAGATGCGGGATGAGCTGGGGTTACGGACCCGGTTTCCCTTCGAGAACGCCTCGTAGCAGAGGTGTCCTGCTGCTCCAGTTATCAGTACCTTCATACAATAGTTAGTGATGCAACCCTTGTATATAATAGAGCCAACCATTATACCAGAATGGTTCAGCGAATCGGGCACAGGGGAGCAGCTGGGCACGCCCCTGAGAACACTTTGCGTTCGTTTGAGAAGGCTGTTCTCCTTGGCTGTGATATGATCGAGCTGGATGTCCATCTTTGTGGCTCGGGTGAATTGGTTGTTATTCATGACGAGACCGTGGATAGGACCACTGATGGTGTTGGGCTGGTCTCGGGTCTCTCATTGAATGAATTAAAATTACTCAACGCTGGTGAGGGCGAGGAGATACCAACCTTAGATGAGGTCTTGAGCCTCCTCAGGGGCATGATTAAGCTCAACATCGAGTTAAAGGGTCTCGGCACAGCGAAACCAGTCTATGATCTCGTACAGGGATTAGGTTGGGATAATAATGATCTGACTCTTTCCTCGTTCAACTGGGATATGCTCATGAAATACCGGGTCCTTGATTCCAATGCTAAGCTTGGTGTATTAACATTCAAGAACCATGGTGAGGCGATGGGTTTCGCTGAGAAGATTGATGCCTATAGCATCAACCCATATCATCTACTATTAAAGAAAAAATATGTTGATGAGGCTCATAACAAAGGCTTCAAGGTCTATCCCTGGACACCAAACAAGGAGTGGGAGATAAAACAGGCGATAAACAAAGGAGTAGACGGGGTAATCAGTGATTACCCTGACCGGATATCACATGATTAATAGAAACTTACCGAACTCTTCAAGGTCCGTGAATAGCTTGCTGAATGCTCCGCTGAACATTATATCTTTCTCGAATCTCTTATAGAATCTCTCAAGCTGTTCATCCTTCAAATCGATATACCCAATAATTGGCTTTCCCGCCTCTGCCGCTATACCAACCTCCACCGCGAAATCGATACCATAGTGACCATCTCCGGTGAAATAGGCGATAAACACATCAGCGTTTCTTATGAGAACTAGGTTGTTGAGGAACACCTCGTCTGCTGGTGCTTTCTGGTATGTGTCCTTGGCTGCATAGTAGACCATGTGTCCGTGTTTCTCCAAGAATGCGGCGATCTTGGCGGTTTCCTTGTGGTGCATGTTTCGGGCGCAGATATAGATCCTCATACCCGAGAAAGAGTGGATACAAGGATATTATGTTTAGGTAAATAAATTAACCCAAGACGCTCAAGGAAACGCACTGCCAGTCCTTTTATCTGATGGCTACTATGGGTTCAGCATAGTGAATTATCATGGTTTTACCAGTCAAAGTATTCGAGGTCCGTGGTCTAGAGGGAAACCCCTTGGACAGACTCACTGGTTGG
>CAZZFH010000331.1:0-3102 GCA_964653295.1 uncultured Candidatus Bathyarchaeia archaeon
CGATTAATGGTTTATCCTGTGTATCGTAGAGTGCTCTGGCTAACTCCATAGATACCACTCCTCCTCCTGCTGAGCCAAAGCTGTTGTTCCTATCGACGACTCCGATTGCCTTGTACTTGGGGGCTATCTTCTGGAACTCCTCTGTGGGGAATGGTCTGAAGCATTTGAGCTTTATCAAACCAATCTTCTTGCCCTCTGCTCTCATCTCATCGATGACATCCCTCGCCGTCCCCGTCATGGAGTCCATGGTCACGAGAACCGCGTCAGCGCCCTCGCAGTTATACTCCTCTATGAGACCGAAGTAGCCTCTGCCGAAGTGTTTCTTGAAGTCAGTGTCCACATCCTTGATTACCTTCTTTGCCTTCTCATGTGCCTCCGCTACTCCCATTCTCTGCTCCAAGAAGCTCTTTGGTGGGGGCATCTTGTAGCTATCTGGCATCAGATCATACCACTCATGCTTGTATTTGGGCAGCCATCCATCCACCTTAGCCTGATCTGGCACAGTAGTTGGCGTAGCTGTTGCCGATACAAAGTATCCGTCATAGCAGACTGCGACTGGGAGATAGATCTCAGGGTTCTCAGCTATCTTATATGCTTGGATTATGGTATCGAGTACCTCTTGACTATTCTCACAGTAGAGCAGTATCCAGCCCTTATCCCGCTGATGCAGCGAGTCATTATGGTCTGGTCTGAGCCCACCTAGTGGAGCCATAGACCTGTTGACCATGCACATCACTATCGGGAGTCTTCTACCCGGTGGTATCCAGAGAGGCTCGTCCATGAAGGCGAGACCCTGACTGCTGCTCGCCGTGAATACCCTTGCTCCTCCAGCTGATGCTCCTACCGCTGCAGCCATAGCTGTATGCTCTCCCTCGACCTTGATGTACTCAGTCTTCATCGTCCCATCCGCAATAAGCGTAGCTATGGTACTGATGAGCTCAGTCTGGGGTGTAATCGGGTATGCTGGTACTACCTCAGCTCTGACGAGCTTGGCTCCCCACGCCGCTGCCTCGTTTCCCTCCATCATTCTCGTGAAACTCATTGTTCTCCCTCCTTAACCATCAAAATAGCACCCACTGGGCACTCATTTGCGCAGACCCCACAGCCCTTGCAGTACCTGTAATCGAAGATCACCTTCTTTTCAGCGGTGAGCTTCACGGTGCTCTCTGGGCAGTATAGCTGGCACATACCGCAGGCGATGCATTTCTCCTGATCCACCTTTGGTGCAAACGATCTAACTATCTGTGACATCTAAGCCACCTCCGCTGCCTCGTAGCCGCGTTTACACGCCTCTACGTTCAACTCTCCAATCCTTCCCGGGAAGGTGTGCATAATAGGCTCAAATAAACTATCCAGCTTAACCCAGTTTGTTGTCTTGGCTATGGCACCCATCATGATGGTGTTTACGATGGGTATAGCCCTGACCCCGAAGACCTCTGTGCTAATCTGAGTAGCATCAACAGTCGCCAAGGTGCTCAAAGAGACTCCGAGATCAATCTCCTCTGGGGCTTTACTCCAGTTTACCAACGCGATTCCTCCCTCCTTCAACCCCCTCTTTACTGGTGGATGATTTACCAAGGTAGGATCAAGAACAACCACTGCGTCTGCCTCATAGATGCCTGATGTGCGCCTGATGGGCTTATCGTCGAGCCGTAGGAAGACCGTTACGTCTCCTCCCCGTCTCATACCTCCGTAGACAGGGATCTTCTGGGCGTACTTGCCTTCAGTGAAGGCTGCTTCTGCGAGCATTAATGCGCCCATGACTGCTCCCTGTCCTCCCATTCCATGAAATCTTATTTCATTCAAAACATGTCACTACATCCTAAGTCTAGACATGATATATTGATAAAATATCGTATACCGTTACGGATAATCTATGTAATTTTACGAAAACAACAGTTCTAAAAACCGCGGCGCTGAGATTATATTGATTATTATGGTAAGACCAATGACCGAGAGTAATCTTATCAGTGCATTCGCTGGTGAGAGTCAAGCCCATATGCGGTATCAGATTTATGCTGATAGAGCCGAGAAGAGCGGATACGATAATATTGCTAAATTGTTCAGGGCGATTGCTTACGCTGAGAAGATTCACGCTGGAAACCATTACAAGAATATACAGCGCAAAGGCGATACTACAACCGTTTCTGGGGCGCTTTTCGGTAGTAGAACCACCTCTGAGGATCTTCAGAACGGTATCGATGGGGAACATTACGAGATCGATGAAATGTACCCGGCGTTTATGGAGGTAGCCAAGATGCAGGAGGAGCATGGTGCTGAGATTAGCTTTAGATTTGCCTGGGAGGCAGAAAAGACCCATGCCGCCTTCTATGAACGAGCCAAGGACTCAGCTGATCAGGATCTGGATTTAGATCTTGATGATATAGGGGTCTGTACGGTGTGTGGTTATACTGTTGAGGGTGAGATGCCTGAACGATGCCCGATCTGTAAGGCGAAAAAAGAGAGATTCACTCTCTTCAAAGCCTAGTGTGCACGGGTACTGGGCTTTGCTATGATCTCTTTCACATAGAGATCAAATAATTCTCCGCTGTGCGCTGGCTTGGCTACTATTGCAGTATCAGCTCCTTTTCCGGTGCCCGCTATGGATATAACGTTCTCATCCATGGGCAGTAATCCAGCGTCAGCAGCCATGTAGATAATCTCCAAAGCTACCTTCATTCCCTGACCGAACATCCTGAGTACATTTGCTATGAGGAGACCTGATTCCAGTGTATTGAATTTCTTTTGGATCGCCGATGCTACGCCACCGAAAGCGTGAACGGTAGTAAGCACCTTTCCCCCTTTACCCTTTATCTCAGCGACTGTCTCGTCGCTCATCTCAATCTTACCTGGCTCCCTGAATCCAGCCACATGGGTCACGATCACTACGTTATACCCCTTGAAGACGTCAAGGGCTGCTAAGGCTGTGCCTCCTCTGGTTGATGAGACCACGATATTCTTGATTCCAAGCTCATCGGCTCTCTCCTTGGCTGCCTTCATGGTTTTCTCCGTTTTTCCCTCGCCTACCTCTGGGTAGTAGATTATCTTTTTCTCAGACATAATTATCAGAAAATCAGTGTAAGGACCTTTTATAACCCTTAA
>CAZZFH010000332.1:0-3098 GCA_964653295.1 uncultured Candidatus Bathyarchaeia archaeon
CCGGGGACAGTTAGCGGTTTTCTATATCTTGGTGACGAAGCAGATTCTTTTCAACGCTCTCCCCTAGGTTTTTTGCCATAAATTCTCGAAATTCTTCTTCACTGTGTTCTGAGAAAAATAGTATCCGTTGGCCCCCCCTCCCTGTACTGGTCTCGAATCCAACGAGTTCCTTCTTGCAAAGCTCGTCGAGAAAATGGTATACTGTTGCTCTGGATACCTCTTTTTCTAGTTTTAAGCAAACATAGGTCCAGATCTCCTTTGTAGTGGATCTCTTCATGGGGTTTCCCCATAGATATTTCAGTGTGTGAATCTGCCAATCGCGGAATAGTGTTCTGAGGCCTGTCTTGTCTGGGTCAAATTTGAGAGCAGATTTCATCAATATTTTTTGCAGTTATTTGGATTAATCTCTACTGAGTAGAGGCTCCTGTTTCTGGGTTACAGTATTCTTAAAAATAAGAGTTTGAGGCTGAGGCTTCTAACCCATATGATAGAGGTCTGCCTCTGCAGCGATATAACCGAAACCAGCCCATCCCACGACCTCAATAATCTCCCTCAATATCTCAGTCGCCTTCTCAACCTCACCATTATAATGGTACCAGTTTGCCGCTCCATAACCGATAGTCACGAGCCCAAGGTCTCCCATGTCTCGTGCTTCCTTCATCAATGCTTCTGGGGTGTTCTCTCCCTTGTACATCATGAGGCACTTGTGGTAGTGGTGGTTCTCGATGATATCCATGTTTGCGTTAATCTTTTCAAGTACCTTTTCGGCTTCCTTTCTTCGTCCAAGCCTTCTTAGTGTCATGTAGTACCAGTGGGCGGTTGCGATAATCTTGTCATCTATCTCTGATGCCTTCATGCACATCTCATAGGCGTGCAATGCTTTCTCAAAGTCCTCATTCAAGTAATAAGCCAAGCCCAAATGGTACCAGATATTAAAGTGAAGGCTGCTAACAGGCACCCCTCGCTCGTTAGGCATCCCATCTGGCTCGATCTCATCTGTCCTTCCCTCGATGAGTTCTGCTGCTTTCTCAAAATCATCTATCGCTTGATTGAAGAATCTGAGGGTGATGAATCTGTGACCCCTGTGGCGATACATCCTAGGGTCTTCGGGGTGTTTCTTTATTCCCATGCTGTATATGGCGATTGATTCCCTGAAATTACCGATATAGGCGGTTCTTCTCCCCAACCAGATGATATTGTCAGGGTCCTCTGGGTCCTGTTCCCAGTTTTTCAGCGCTTCCTTGTATAGCTTTTGCTGGGTCTCCATTGTCTCTGGACGCAATGGAGTCTTGAATAATGGTTCACCGAATAGACTAAATGTCTCGGGTTCACCGGGTAGTTCTATTGTTGGCATCTTTTTCACCAGAATACCCTTTGATGGGATTGGGTTCTGTTTAAGCTTGCTGTAAGGTTTTAAGGTGGTTTGTTTATTCTAGGTGAAGAGGCTTTAATTTGGTTGAGAGGGGCAGCTGGAATCGTACACAGATGGTGATGGCATTAATAATAGTGATAATGGTATCAGGATTAGTCTGGATCTACTTTTGGGAACCAGAAGAGAGCATTACCTTCAAGAAAGAGGGAACAATCGGCATAATCGAGGTCTATGGTGTAATCGATGACAGCTACTATGCCTATGTTTTGTCCTCTGCGGTTGAGGAGGCAATCACTGATGATTCTATTAAGGCTGTTGTACTGGAGATAGATAGCCCGGGAGGATCAGCGTACCTTGTTGAGCAGGTCTATCTCGATATAATGGAGCTAAAATCCGAGAAACCCGTAGTAGCCTCAATCTCCATGGCTTTATCAGGAGGATACTATATTGCGGTCTCTGCTGATCAAATATACTCGTTACCATCATCGATGGTTGGTAATGTGGGCGTCATAGGCACGGGACCGGGTTGGATCGTGCCAAGCGAGACTACTCTTGAGACCGGTCCACACAAGATCACAGGTTTCAGCCCAGAGCTATTTCCCTTCAACTTGGCAACAGTACTTGAGAGCTTCAGTAACGCAGTGGAGACTGGGCGGGGTGATGCACTGAATATACCGATGACTACTATTACTAGCGGCTCTATCTGGATGGGTGTCGATGCCAAGGATAATGGATTGGTGGATGAGCTTGGCTCACTCCAGACCGCCATCAAATACGCTGCCGAACTAGCTAATCTAGATGATTACGAGGTGGAGTCACTGGTAGCTCGGGTTGCCAATAATACTGAGGCAATCGAGATCAGGTATCCTTCTATTGCTGAGCTTAACGAGAATAATCCTCCGCCAGCCATCTATTACCTGTATCTACCTGAGGATATCATCGCTCAGAGCGAGACCTCTGCAAACGAGACTGATCATCTGAATATAACCAATGTACGTGGTGATGTTCTCGTTGATGCGAGTCATGGTAACGCAATAGGTCCATGGATACTGGATGCCTTTACTAGGCTTCTCAGTGAGGAGGGATTGTATGTGGGTTATGCTGATAAATGGGACAGCCTAGAGGAGGCTTTGAACGAGACAAGGGCGCTTGTGGTCGCTTGTCCATCTGTTTATTACTCCAATGATGAATACGAGACCATCAGGACCTGGGTTGACCGGGGTGGCACACTTATTCTTCTTGGGGATGCGAGCTCGGATTTCCTCAACCCCAGAACATTACAAGGTCCATTGAACAGCTTGAGCGATCACTGGGGTATCCATTATGGGAACGGCTACCTGTATGATCAAGAATCATATTATGGCTTCTACAGGAACATCATAGTGGATGATATCCGGAGTAGTATAATCTCCGAGGATATTGATGAACTCGTATTCTTTACAGCGGGGCCAGTCTACTCTAAGAGTAGGGGCTACTTTTCCACACCGGGCTCAACATATAACTCGGTGACCGAAAGAGCTGATGAATACGATGTTGTAGCTATCTACAAGGTAGGCGATTCAAGGGTATTTGCGTTTGGTGATATGACTTGGCTCATGGAGCCTTATGTAAACGCCGCTGATAATTACCAGTTATTGAAGAACTTGGTTGAGGCTATAGCCCCATCTGAGTAGCTACTTGGATAGCTCGTGGACTACGGCTACCCATACTTTTGCTGTCTTTACCA
>CAZZFH010000333.1:0-2767 GCA_964653295.1 uncultured Candidatus Bathyarchaeia archaeon
GTCCGGTTTAACACTACTGTTACTCAGGAGAATTTCGGTGAGATCGAAGATATTCTTGAACTCGCTGATGGGCTTGGGCTTCTGGATGTTCAGCTCTTCTTCCTCGTACCTACAGGTCGCGGAAAAGATGTTGAGGATATTACCCCCGAGATGTATGAGCAAATGATTAAGGATGTGCTGGTCAAGTACGCGGATCACCCCATGACCGTGAAGCCCACATGTGCGCCCCAGTTCATGAGGATCGCGGACCAGTTGGGTCAGGATACCAGCAGATGGACCCGAGGCTGCATCGCGGGCATGAGCTATGGACGGATATACCCTCAGGGAGAGGTTACACCCTGCCCATATCTACCGATAAAACTGGGTAATATCAAGGACAAGAGCTTCGCAGAGATCTGGACCACTAGTCCTGTTCTCAAGAAGCTTCGAGACTTTGATAATCTGAAGGGTCGCTGCGGCATCTGTGAGTACAAAGTCAAGTGTGGGGGCTGCAGAGCCAGAGCCTATGGGCTAACAACGGAGTTCATGGACGCCTGCGGGTCACTCCATGAGCCACATGACCTTCAGGGGGACTTCTTGGAGGAGGAGCCTTGGTGCACTTATCAACCAAAAGGAGAAAACTAGAATGGAGAAATTTAAGACAAAGGAACTGGCGCTTATCGCCGTCTTCTCAGCAACATGGATAGGATACACATTCCTGTCAAGTATGGCGATAGGTCAAATCGCAAAAGGCATCGATGTACACGTAGTGCGTTCGGTGCTGCTCGTGTTGATCGTCGCGATGATTGGGCGGTTCGGTGGAGCCACTTGGATGACCACGATAGTGGGGATATTCTACCTGAGCTCAAGGACCCCATATCCCCCCGTCATAATCACCGTAGCTACCATCGCATCCGGGCTAGCCTACGATATCTACGTGAAGATAACCGGGTACCAGAACGCGACTAACTGGAAGATATTTCCCATCGGTGTACTCATCGCTGGGCTAGTCCAGTCCGTATCCACTTTGGGGCTGCTCACAGTGCTCAACTTCTTCCCAGCGAGAGCCATAGAGGCCGCTTGGGTCGCTGGTCTCACCAAAAACGTCACAGCCAGTGTCATCGCAATCGTAATTACAGCCGCGATAGTGAAACGCGTGGTTCCAATCTACAAGAACTACGGCTAATCCTCTTTTTCTCTGAGCCGAAAATAGATATATCATTACGTCGTTTCTCTCTGTGACAATATATGGAAACTGAGAAATTCTACTCAAAACTAGGCGCATCATACCAGCCAGGCGGGATAGGAAAGAGATTCGATGCAAGCCCTCTCCGAGCCGCTTTTTCCAGTACAAGTACACGCTAAAGGCTGAGTCAGGTGCAGCCAGCCGATTAGTTTTGCCGAGGGATAAGTTGGTGAGCCAACGATGATGACATCACCGGGATCAAGGAAAATACGTGCTGCAAGGTCCAGCGCCTCTTGGCTTCCCGTAGTAACCATCAACTCTGTGTAGGGATCAACAGTGATTCCGTGTCCTTTCATCCATTTGCTGAGTTCTTCCCTGAGTGGCTGGTATCCCCTTGTGCCACCGTATTGGAGCATTACCCGCCAGTCAGCCTCAGTGGCATCAGCGAGAATCTCCTTTACCTCTCTCCATGGGAAGCTCTCCTCATCATACATGCCACCTGTGAGTCCAATGATCTTCTTGCCTTGGCGCTTCAACTCTTCAGCTGCTAGTACCACAGTTGTGAGTACTCCAGGTGACGTGTTTGTCACGAGATGGACCACTCCTCCATCCTATAGGCCATATCCCAGAACATGTACTCGTAACGCATGCTCAAACTGAAGTGACGCATCATCCTGTTTTTCTCGGCCTTCCCGGCGCCTTCTGCAGATCGGTTTACGAGGTTACGATAGACCTTCACAAGGTCGATGTAATCTGGAACGGTATACGCCTCGCACCACGCCCCGTAAATGGAGTGACTCTTGTAGCCACCGATATCGGCGAGGATCCCCCCCACATCAAGGTAAGTCCACATGCAGGGTAGCAAAGCAGCCACGTTCTCACCCACGGAGCCCTCGTACGCCACCTTGAGGATATGGTTCGTGTACGCCTCGTTTGTTGGCGTCTTCGGCGTCTGGGATATCTCCTCAGGCATCAACCCCAGAATCTTTGAGAGGCTCTCAAGCATCTCCATCTCATATCTAAGGCACCCCTCCATCATTTCTGCCCAGATCCTCATTTCCTCGACATCCTCGGCCTTCGAGGCGGCTAACCCGATGCATCGAGCAAAATCAACAAGGTACTGATAGTCCTGCTTGACATAGTAGGTGAATTTCTCAAGCGGTAGCGTGCCAGCGCCTAGCTCCAGGACAAAAGGGTGCTCCAGTATGGCATCCCAGATATGCTGGTTTTTATTTTTGAGTTCCAAGCTGAAGCCCATTTTATGCACCTAGATATTCAGCTATTTTCACCGCTTTTTCAGCTACTTGGATGGCTGTCTCTCCTAGTAGTACTATCATGGATTCTTTTCCCCAGTCTCCTAGATGGTAGATTGCGTCCGGGGTTCCATCTATCCGTTTCAATGCCTCACCAGAACCCCATCGAGTGGTCATTCCCTCTATTTCTTTAAGCTCCTCTGGCTCCTCTCTTCTATCATAATAAGATACTAGTAGACCCATTGCTTTCATGGCTTCTACTGTTTTCTCCGTGTATGCTAGGTTTAACGCGGCTCTTAGTTGGGGTTTATGTTCTCTAGCCGCCAGTATGGTGTTTGCTATGTGACGG
>CAZZFH010000333.1:2777-3091 GCA_964653295.1 uncultured Candidatus Bathyarchaeia archaeon
TCACGCAGTCCATATGCTTAGTCAGACGCCCATCCACGGCAGCTACGTCCATTGGGCTCGATGCGTAGCTCAGCGCCATGCCGATGTTCATCTGGCACTCTGCGACTAAACTACTCATCTGCGGATATGCCTCAATCATCTTAACGGCTTCCCTGACGTTCTCAAGCACACTGATCTTCTCAGCTTCATCGTAGAGCTTCGCCATCGGGTTTACCGGACCCGGCCCTTTTCCAATGTCTAATCCATTCTTTATGCTCTTGTTCACGAAATCCTTTGCACTCTGCACTGCATCAATTATATTTTTACCAGATGCA
>CAZZFH010000334.1:0-3083 GCA_964653295.1 uncultured Candidatus Bathyarchaeia archaeon
CTTGTGGGTAGTTCTACGCGGTGCTCATATGTCTCCATGGTTGAGAGTAGGCATGGTACGTCCACGTCTTCTCCGTATCTTCGTACTTCTTCGGCGTTTGTCACCCATTTGGATATGAGTTGTGGCCAGAACGCTGCGTATCCGACTAGGTCTTCCTCGTCTATGATCTGGCATAGGTCATATGTTACCGGGATCTCGCCTTCTGGGTAGTAGAAGGGGTGTTTGTAGTACTTTGTGGGTAGGTCGCTGTAGAACTCGGCGTAGGATCTGCTGTCAGATGTTAGTCCTATGTCCCATTCTGCTCTTTGGCTGAACTCTATCTGGAATGGGCCCTTCATCTTGTTGTTATCGATCCGTTTTACGTCCTTGATCTCTTGGACTTGTTTCATCACCTTGTTGTAGACCAACTGGATGGTGAGTTCAACTAGTGGTGTTCCACCATCCCCAGGGTCTTTGTCGTATATGCGTGTCTGTAGGAGATAGATCGCCTCTCTGGGGCCATCATAGATTACCTTCATGTCCTCTGTCTCGGCGTATCCGTTGGTCCTTCGTCCACCATGGGTGTCCGCTGGGTCGCTGGCGTCTTTTGTTAATTGTCCGTTTTGCCAGTCTCCCTCGACTCCTGAGACGGTTCTATCAGAGAATAGGGCGTATGCCCAGATGTTCCTCAGGTATCCTCCTTCTGTGTAGTGGATGTCCATTATCCATCCACTGCACCAGAGTTCCTTGGGTACGGCTGGGTTTGCGAATACGTCTACTCCCTTGTAGCTTAGACCTGTTTCGGTGTCCCCGTCTATCATTTCTCCGTATTTGGAGAATCCGATATCGACGTTGACCTCGTCATATGGGTAGAGGATGTACTCATCTGTGTCGAGTAATCCTTCTATTGTCTGGTAGGTCTCGTGTCCTGGGACTGTTGGTGGTTCGACTGCGTGTATGCCTGTTATGCTTAGTATTGTCGATAGTAGTAGTGCTGTGATTATGATTAGTGCTGTGTGTTTTTTGGGTTTATTCATTGCGTTTCCCATTAAATACTTTCTTTAAACTTTAATAAACAATAATACTACCATTAAGATTGATTTTGGGTTACAACTCTACCTTATATTAGTGGTTTTTTAGGGTGGCTTCGAGCACTTTTTCCAGTCTATCGCAGTGGTTTTCCCATGTGAATTTGGATCTAACGTGTTTGAATGCGTTTTTTCCCATTTGCTCTCTGAGAGCTGGGTCCTCTAGTAGCCTGATGTGTTTCTCTGTCATCATGTCAAGGTCATAGGGCTTGACTCTGTAACCGGTTTTTCCATCGATCACTGTTTCTCTTGGTCCAGCGTGGTCCCAAACGATGGATGGTATCTTGCAGGCTGCGGCTTCAAGGGGGCCTAATCCAAAGTCTTCTTCAGGTGATGTGTATGCGTATGTGTATGCGTTTTGGTAGGCTGATATCAGCTGCTCTGCTGATAGTTTGCCCGTGAATGTGACGTTTTTTCCTATCTGTAGTTTGGATCTGAGTTTTTGCAGTTCTTTTGTGTGGGGTGTGGGTTCTCCGGTTATCTTGCATTGTATTTCTGGGTGTTTTGCCTTGATTTTTTTGATACAGGTAAGTAGATAGTTTATTCTTTTCTGGGGTATGTGTCTGTTTGTTGTGAGTATGTAGTCTTTTGTTGGTTTTTCGGTTGGTTTGAATTTTTTTGTGTCTACGCCTGGGTAGCAGATTACGCTGTTTTTCTGGTATACTTGTTGTATTTGCAGCCTTATCCAGTTGGAGTTTGTGAGAATTATGGTGGATGATTTTATTGATATATTGTCGAGTTTCTTTATTACTGAATTCCCTTTGTGAAGTAGGTTTAGGAAGGCTAGGCTTGGATCATTTTTCCACCCTGTTTTTCTGTCTACCTCTCTTGGGTGCAGGAACCTGTTGGCTTGATGTAGATACGATACGTATGGTTTGCCTGTTTTCTTTGAGACCCTGTATGCTATCCAGTTGCTGGGTTGCCCGTGGGCGATGATTATCTCATCGTCTCTGAACTCCTTGGTTGGTGGCTGTATGCTTGCGTCGATCATTTTTAGCGCTGTTTTTAGTGGGGCGCTTTCAGGAACGTTGTTGGATATTTTTATGAGTTCTACTTCTTTTGCTAGTTCTGGGAAGCAGTCTTTTGCGATTATGGGTGCGTATACCTTTACTTGGTGTCCTTTTTTCATGAGTCCTTTTGCTTGGTTGAGTACTGTTCTTTCTCCTCCTCCACTGTAGAAGAAACCCATGTGGATGATGCCTATGTTGATTGTCTACACCATTTTCATTGGCTCTGTTATTTAGGTAGAATCTTGTGTTCTGGTTACCCTGTTTTCCTAGTCTTACCGTTTTTCTCCACCTGTTACCCAAAGGATGCCTCATTATGAACTGTAGTCTTATTTCAATTTCCTCTGAAAATTAATGAGAATGCATTGAAGCCCATGATTTCAGTTATCGCCCCAATTTATAATGAGAAAAAGACACTCGAAACAAATATTCTGAGAATTCGTGAAGCTTTACGCGATTATCCTCACGAGATAATTATTGTCGATGATAATAGTCCTGATGGAAGCGGTCAACTAGCAGACGAGTTATCGAAACATTATCCCGATATCAAGGTATTACCTCGTCCAATGAAAATGGGACTGGGAACCGCATACAAAGATGGATTCCACCTGACAAATGGCGATCTAATAGTCTCCATCGATAGTGATCTGAGTCATGACCCAAGTTATCTACCCACACTGATAGAACAATCATTTGAACACGATATCGTTATTGGGAGTCGCCTATGTAAAGGGGGAAAAATAGTAGGCAGGGGATTAACCCGAGACTTTCTCAGCATTTTCACTAATTTAGTAATTCGAAAGCTGTTACGTAGACGAATTTTTGACTGGACCAGTGGTTATCGAGTATATAGGCGAAAAACTTGGCAGATGGTTATGCCTCAGGTCCACTGTGATAAATGGGATTTCCAATTTGAGAGCCTCTATAAGGCATTGAATATGAATCAAACCGTCGCCGAAGCACCTATTACCTTCTATGAGAGAGCCGATGGAGCATCCAAGTTCACAGC
>CAZZFH010000335.1:0-3053 GCA_964653295.1 uncultured Candidatus Bathyarchaeia archaeon
GGATACATCATTCCTTTGCGGATGTCACCCTCATTCTTCACTAGTCGTTTACCCACGGTACAACAAATCCATCCTATCTGCCCGCTGGTGGGTTATAAACGGTCTGATTTAACTCTCTTTTTTTTAAAAAAAACATGAAATCGTTTTTTTTGCCCCAATTAACCCTTTTTTCCCCGTGAAAATTATGAAATAAAAAAATATTTTTTAAAAAATGAGTAAAATTAAGAACCTATATTACACTCAATTGCGTATAAATATTTGAAGTTTTTACAATGAAAGGTAAAATATCAAAATATCTATCCTATAGGGGATATGGATTTATCAGCGTTGAAGAGATGGAAAAAGACATCTTTTTCCACATGTCAAAGTATCCGGTAACAGAAATGCCCACCCAGGGTCAATGGGTGGAGTTTACAGTCGAGGAGACCCCAAAGGGGAAAGAAGCGGTCAATATCAAGATAGTTCGAGAAGATTCTGAGAGAGTAGATGAAAAAGTAGAAGCGGTATCCGCAGGGAAGGTGGAGGATGTACCATCTGAGGTGCTACAGACTAGTGTAAATGATCTAGATGAACTCGATGGGATTGGACCCAAGTACAGGAAACTCCTAGAAAAAGCAGAAGTCCAGTCGCGTCAAGAGATGTCTGGATATACTCCAGAGGTTTTACTGGCGAACCTATTGTCGGTAAACGAGAAAGAGCAGATAACCAAGAGGCCTCCTACATTAACTCAGGTTAATGAATGGATATCATTAGCCAACATAACCGTTGACTAGAGTCCGTACCTAAGAAAGGAGAGTCTTCTTCTATTTTTTCATATTTACGCATATAGATGCACAATAATCAATAGTTTCTTTGAAACCCGCCCATTAATGGGGGGTAGATTTGAACTACTCTCTGTAGTTTATAAAGGAAACGAGTGGTAGTAATATGAAATTAGCATTCAACGTATATCAATTACAACTGAGATCATAAAAAAAATGGGACAATGCTATGAAAACTCAGACCCCAGGCACTACCAGTACATATCTTAGTATGCTGAGGAATAGTGATAGGATCAACCCATGTGCAATTGAAAACTTCTTAAAATCTTTGATGAGCCTTATTCAACAAGGAAAACTACCAAGCGATCAAACAAATATGCTTGAAAGATTGGAAAATGAGTTATTGGAATGTGGTTTTTCCTGTCCGTGTCCTGCTGAGTTATAATACATGCATTTTTAACTATCTTTATATGCTTAGAAACACATACAACAAGTGGTTTACAACCAAAGGTTGTATACTATAAGCGGTGAAAATATTACAATCAAATAAAAAATAAAACATTTCTAAACACCGCTTAACGCCACAGGTTAAACAAATAGGAGTAAAAAATAATTATGAGTAGACAAGGTCAACAAGTTGTGATCCTCAAAGAGGGTACCGAGCGCTCTACTGGTAGAGACGCCAGAGGCAGCAATATAATGGCTGCAAGGATCGTATCTGAAGTCGTTAAGACAAGCCTAGGACCTAAGGGCATGGATAAGATGCTGGTCGATAGTTTTGGGGACGTTACTATTACTAACGATGGAGCAACGATGCTTAAGGAGATGGATGTACAGCATCCAGCGGCCAAGATGATGGTAGAGGTGAGCAAGACTCAGGATGATGAGGTTGGTGATGGAACCACAAGTGTCGTTATATTGACAGGTGAGTTACTAGGAAAAGCAACGGAGCTGATGGAGAAGAAGGTTCATCCAATTGTTATAATCGATGGATACAGGCAGGCTGAGGAAGAGGCGTTGAGGATCCTAGAGGAGATCTCTGAGAAGGTTGATCCCAAGGACAAGGCGGTCCTCAAGAAGATCAGTAAGACGGCAATGGCAAGCAAACTAGTCAACCAGCACAGCAGTTATCTTAGTGATATAGCTGTAGACGCAGTGCTACTGGTGGCAGAGGAGAGCAACGGCGGATACGTGGTAGACCTAGATAACATAAAAGTCGAGAAGAAGCCAGGGGCGTCATTGACCGATACAAGGCTCATCAATGGTCTGATTATCGATAAGGAGGTAGTTCACGATGGTATGCCCAAACAGGTCAAGAAAGCATTTATTGGATTGCTGAATGCTGCTATGGAGATCGAGAAAACAGAGTTCGACTCAAAGATAACTATCGAAACCCCAGATCAGATGCAAGCATACCTAGATCAGGAAGAGCAGATGCTACGAGACATGGTCAAGAAGGTAAAGGACGCTGGAATCAATGTCTTATTCTGCCAGAAGGGAATCGACGACATGGTACAGCATTTCCTTGCAAGGGAAGGCATCTTCGCATCACGCAGGCTCAAGAAATCCGATATGGAGGCACTTGCCAAGACCACAGGTGGTAAGATTGTCAATAGCGTAGAGCAGCTGAGCAAGGAAGACGCTGGATACGCTGAACTTGTTGAGGAGCGCAAGATCAGCGACGATAAGATGATCTTCGTCGAGGGCTGTAAGAACCCGAAAGCGGTTAGTATCCTAATCCGGGGAGGCACTGAACGCGTAGTCGAAGAGGCAGACCGCAGCATCCACGACGCATTATGCGTCGTAAAGGATGTCGTACAGGAGCCGAAGATCGTCGCAGGAGGAGGATCTTCAGAGATCGAGCTAGCCAGACTCCTAAGAGACTTCGCTGAGAAACTCGTGGGCCGTGAACGTCTCGCGGTAGTCGCATTCGCAGATGCACTTGAGGTTATCCCCATTACTCTAGCAGTGAATAGTGGAATGGATCCCATAGACGCCCTAAGTGAAATGCAGAGCAAACATGCTAAAGGCAATAAGTGGATTGGTGTAAACGGCTACACAAACAAAGTAGCTGACCTGTCCGAGATCAATGTCTACGAGCCAATGGTCGTCAAAGCACAGGCAATCAAGTCAGCCACAGAGGCAGCCACATTACTACTGAAGATCGATGACATCATCGCAGTAAGCAAGATGAGCGCACCCCCAGGTCCACCAGGCGGCATGGGTGGTATGGGCGGAATGCCCGGGATGATGTAGGAGGACACAAGAATGACATACTATACAACAGAAGGC
>CAZZFH010000336.1:0-3050 GCA_964653295.1 uncultured Candidatus Bathyarchaeia archaeon
ATCAGGAAAGTGTAGGCGGAGATTTTATCTCATTTGATAGACATGGCGGTACTCTACCCTGCATTTTATCTGAGGTCTCAATTTCGTTCAAAATCCTTAACGGCGGTTTCCACTCATAATAAAGCTTTTGAGAATTAACCATCTGATGACCATGTATTCTATAAAGGTAACTGATTAAAAGATGCTCAGCCAACTCAATCATACCTTCATCACTGGAGGCTATGTGACCTGCGTACACTTCGGCTTTGCTCTCATCGTAGTTAAGCTCTCTCATCCTCCTCCGCCGAATATACTTCTGCCTGTTCCACCGAGCCTCAGCCACGGCACCTTTCTTAGCGCTAGCCTTTCCGACATAAACGACATCGTCGGGGTCCTGTAGAACCACATACAGGCCGATTACGCCACCCTCTTCCCAAGGAGTGGCTTCGTTAAGTTTGTGCGGACCTGACCATTTTATTGTTATAGTATCCACGTTTAACAATGACATTAAAAGAAGAATAAACCTTTACGGATCGTCGCTTCATCTCAGTTAATCTACTGACTCGATTCCCCCCCTCGGAGGAATACGGCGTATTATTATCTCCATGAACTTCCATATTACTAGTATATCTGTGTTCGATTTTATTCCACCTCCCGCACCAATTAACTAACCCATTGGAGTCGGCTCTTTGGCATGCGGATCTACTAGATATCACTGCACACAGTAAGGAAACTGTTATAGAAGATTCAAGCTAAGCTTACATGATAGTCATTGAACACCCAGGAACTTATCGAGAACCTTAAGGAGTCCGACCTGTACGCCGAGTGCCCCTGTGGAGCAGAGCATAAACTCTCTGACCTCATTCTCTTCGACGGGACCAAACCCTTTCCCCCTGAAGTGGAAGAAGCTCAGAGAATGTACGAGGATGAGCTCCGGGAGAGGGCGGATAAGATTGAGAAGGACCGTAAGTTAGCTACAGAAAAGGCAACTATTACTGCCAAGTCTGTGAATGTAGGCAAGAACCTGGAGAAGGTATTTCCCATAATGGAGGATTTTAGGTGGAAGTTAACCGACTGTCGGTTCTTAGGTGATCCTATAGACTTGTTAACCTTTAACGGTTTATCGGAGAACAAGATTGAATCCATCAGCTTTATTGAGGTTAAGACTGGTGGCGCTAGGCTGAACAAGCACCAGAAGCAGGTTAAGGAAGCCGTTGAGGACCAGAGAGTAAAATATAAGGTGTTCTGATGTTGCTCGAAGAGTTCCAAGAATTCAGGAAGATTCTGTGTGTCTGTCCTGAGTGCGGTTGTATTGTCCGTCTCTCTGATTTGAAGATAAGGTCTAAGGTGGAAGTTGAGTCTACTTGGCTTGATTACTATGAGTATCGGGAACGGCTTATCGATGACCGGAGGGCAGTTTTTGATGCGGAGGCTGGGGAGCTTAGGGCGGCAGCGGTTGAGGAGGGCCGAAGGCAGGCTGATGAGGTCTTTAATAAGGCGATTAGGCGCGATTTACGTAGGATGAAGCTTGATCCTGGCGACATTAAGCCGGTGTTGAATCCTGTGGATTTTCTTGTGTTTAAGGGTATGAATCAGTTTGAGGAGATCAGTGACCTAGTTTTCCTCTCAAAGCGTCTGGATAATCCGCTTATTAACAAGTTACGTGAACAGGTCAAGGACGCTGTGAAACAGAAGAACTATGAGTGGCTTGTAGCTAGGATTGATGATGAGGGAAAAATTGAGTTTAAGTAAAGAAGGAAGCGGCTCTCTTTACGATGCGCGCGCGATATTTATTGTGGTATCCAATATTCTGGGAAGTCTTTTCCTGATTTGGTATTTTCTTTTGCGAAGTTATATGCGGATTCAAATTTTACTCTGTCGTAAAGGTATCTTTCATAGAATATGATTGCAAATATAGCGGCTTGTGTCCAATCAATTTTGGTTTTTGGAGCTAGGTAATACTTAACACCTAGCTTGTCAAGGAAAGTTCCCGCCATGTCTCTGTAAGAGTTTTGACAAGCGCTAATAAATACTAATTCTGCGTTGAGTGGATTGTATTTTGAAATTTGTTCTGATGTAATTTCTTTGGATCCTATGAATATTGATGTTGATTTTCCTCTACGTCCTGATGAATATTTCTTACTACATCCATGTGCTGAGATGTGAATCACATTGGCCCAGTTTTCAGATAAGGCCACTTTAAATTTTCTCTCGGATGTAATTTCAATTTTTTTATATTGTACGCTTTTCGGGTATCTGAGTTGAACCATCTTGAAAAACTCACCTAGAAAATCTGATTCGTTAGGTTCGTCTTTTGATGTGCAGTTTAGCAGTAAGATTCTGAATTTTTTCATAGATCAGTAAAATATTTTTTTACTTTAGCCTTTATGTATTTATACTCCATACTGGCGTATGTGCGCGCTCTAAGACTTGACCTTTGTTTTATGTGAGCACCATTTGTTTTAAAATAAAAAGAGGGAAAGTATCGGGAGATATCTCCACAGTGGGTAGGGTTTGGGCCCCACCTCCCGCGTTCTGTTATTTTGGTGAGTGTTATTTGAATCATGTATTATTAATTCGGAGCTTTGTATACTAAGCAGATTAGAAAGGGAGAATTCAATTCGTGTTTTGATACGGTTTATTCTTGGTCCCTTCTAGGCTTTTTCCTGTTTACCTCAATACATGAACCATAATGGCGTCGACGATCACATATTTTATCTCATCAATTTTCCTCATCTTCGTCTTCATCTAGGAACGCTACGGTGAACTCATCCAGTTCATCCTCACATTGCTCCCTATGTGATATGCGGGAACTTCCTGGAGCAGATTTTCTCTTCATCGACTTGATCTCTTTGATCTTCAAATGAAGCCATATGGCCATGCTCGCGAATATGATCGCTAAGACTAGATAGATCCCTCCACTCATCTACCTTCCATCCTCAGGGTATCATCTATAAGTATACATCCACACACCTAAATCAAATACCTATAAACCCGTCAACAGCTATCCTCTCTTCTCTCCAACGCATCTATTCTTTGTCGGAGGACTGTAATTTCTCGTCTGTTTGCCA
>CAZZFH010000337.1:0-3038 GCA_964653295.1 uncultured Candidatus Bathyarchaeia archaeon
CCATCGAGGTAAGCGTCCTTACGCCTCCTGAATTAATAGAGGCAGTTGATCCTCTGGAATATCCAAAGTATGTGAAGGTTGGGAGAGATGGGCTAATAATAGGCAAGGGTTGGAGAAGAGGGTTGTTGCTTCCACAGGTTCCAATTGAGTGGGGTTGGGATAGCAGTGAGTTCCTCTCCCAGTGCTGCGTCAAGGCGGGTCTCCCCCCAGACGAGTGGAAGAAGAGAGGAACAGAAGTATACAAGTTCCAAGCAATATTATTCAAGGAAGATGAACCAGTCGGGAACATAAGCCGACACATAATAGATAAGAGGTAGGAAAAATGGATGTTTTCGATGGGAAGCGCATATATTTCGGCTCATGCGGCATGGGTTTAGGTCATGTGAGCAGGAGCGTTCCCATCGCTCAAGAGGTAGTCAAGCGTGGTGGCGAGGTTCTAATCTCCACGTATCTTGAGGGGGTTCATTATGTGAATAATTATGGGTTGCCTGTTGTGGCGGCTCCAGATCTGAGTATGGATGTAGACATAACAGGCAGCATCGATATCAAAGCCACCACACTCATTTCAGGAATAGAAAGCATACTTACCTTCCTAGATCAGGTGCGTTTTGAGATACAGACGATGCAGGCATTCGATCCCCACCTCGTCTTTTCTGATACCAGGCTGAGCACCATCTATGCGGCTAGGCTCCTGAAGATTCCAATTGTCTTGTTGTTGAACCAGTTTCTGCCAAGGGTTCCGAGGGAGAGGGATACTCTCTTTTTCCGTTTATTGGATGGGACCATATTAACGACTCTGGGGAGAAGCTGGGCGTTGAGCAGTGTTATTTTGATCCCTGATTTCCCTGAGCCCTATACGATTAGCCTTGATAGTCTCAGGATACCTAGGAGGGTCGGTGCAAGGGTTAAACTGGTTGGATCTATTCTCCAGCAATCTCCCGGGAATAACAATAAGGTTGAGTCGATTAGGAAATCTTTGGGGGTTAAGGATGGGCAGAAGCTTATCTACGCTGGCATCAGTGGTCCTCGTGCCGAGAGGCTACCGTTAATTAACAGGTTGATACCCATCCTGAGTCAGTTCCCCGACAGGTACAGGGTAATAATGTCCATGGGCGAACCAAATGGGGGCTCCAAGCCAATCAATATGGGTAAACTCACTCTTGTTCCATGGATAGAAAACCGGTTTGACTATTTGGAAGCCTGTGATGCTGTGATCAGCAGGGGAGGTCACGAGACATTGATGCAGAGCATTGGCTATGGAAAGCCCAGCGTCATTATTCCTGTGCCCAAACATCCCGAGCAATATGGTAACGCTAGGCGAGCAATGGCGTTGAAGGTCGCTAAAGCCCTGCATCAGAAGGATTTGACCTTGGATCATCTTGTTCAACGGGTGGATGATGTACTGGAGTCAAACATCATGAGGCAGGTTCTCGAAGAGATCAATGAGAAGGAGCATCTTGAGGACGGTATAGCAAGAACCATTGAGTCTCTGGTAGAGTATCTTGATCAAAGTTAAATCATTGATTATCGGGGTATTTTGGTATGGATTACCACTACGCAAAAAAACGGGATCCCAAAGTAAACGAGTATTTTGATAAAGATACGATGGAAGCTTGGAGTAAATGGAACGACATGGTCTTCCAGTCAGGCAAACTAGATAAAAAGACCAAGGAACTCATCGCAATCGCATGCACTTACATGACACGTTGCCCCTACTGCATCGAGGGGCATGCTAAGGCTGCGGTTGAAGCTGGCGCGTCCAAGGAAGAATTGGCTGAAGTCATACAGATAGCTATGGCTTTGAGCAGTGGCGCTGCTGTAGCGCATAGAAACTTTGCCTTGGATGTCTAGTCATCCACTTTATTTATCTGCCCAGTATTGACGGGTCTTCATATACTGTATTTTGGCTTTCAAGAGATCCTTATAGAATTCCTCATCGCTTCGATGCATCCGGCTGAGCACCTGATAACTTGTCACTGGACCCACCCCGTAAACCATCAAAGCCTCCACGGCTTTCCGACCATAACTGAGAACCATATCCGCGGTCTTTCGTCCATGAACAAGCTGGTCCTGGTCCTCGCCGAATAACTCTTCTCCTTCTCGCCAACGCCTCAATAGCATCTGTATATGTTCAGGGTCTTGATGTCTCCTCATCATTGCTAGGAGCCCTGAGTCACAGTTACCGCATTTGGGGTGCTCCTCCAGTTCCCTGATTCTGGTGTTTGTGTGCCATTCTCCGCAGTTCATGCAGGCAAGGTTTACGCGTCTTGACTCTATGTTCTCTTTCATGTACTGTATCTGGTCTGTGATAGTAGCATCGGTAGCCATCAGTTCCTCGATATCAGCGTATTTCTCCAATATGTGTCGAGCAAGGGCGCTAGGCTCCAGTACTTTTTTAGAAATAACCTCTATCTCATCGTTTTCTATACGGGTGATTACTTCTTTGACTGCTGGGAGGTCTAGTTTCTCGTGGTATGCCTCTCGAATGGTCTCTTGATAGATGGGCGTGTCCTTGAACCTGTAGTATAGGTTCTCTATTCTGTCTGAACCCAATACCTTACCGCGGGGAATAACTCCAAAGCGTTCTGCGATGAACTTCATCTTGTAGCCGAAGGGGAACCGTGCGTGCATGTAATCCATGAGGAGCCTGTCTGCCTCCTCGTGGGTTAGACTGGTTATCAGGTCTGTGATTTGTTTGATCTCGTGCTCATTCAGCTTGTTATGAGCCTCGATCAGCAGCCTGTAGGGGTCGTTCCACCAGTTATAGATAAGGTCCTGTTCGCTCAATGATGCATCCAGTATGGCGCCCAGTGTTCTGTTGAAGTTCTCTCCACGGGTGCTATGAATGATGATGTACTGGTCCCAGACCTCAAGGATCAGGTTATCTGGGCTCGGTAATGGTAACCCAGATTTTAGATGAGCCATGGACTCATCAGCTATCTCTTTAAGGCTCCCCATATCCGCCTCAAGGCTTTCTGTTAGGATCTCAAGTGCCTCATTTTCCGCCGCTTCTTGGATGGTCTCTCTAAGGGTTCCAG
>CAZZFH010000338.1:0-3032 GCA_964653295.1 uncultured Candidatus Bathyarchaeia archaeon
CGAAATCCGCAGTCACATCCTTAAAATATTTTCCATTCATGTTTTTATACAAAATATTACAGTTTTTTATCAACATGATGAATAAATATACTCCAAGGGTGTGTAGAAATGGCGTATAAGTATCAGATGTATATAGATAGAAAGGGAAAATGGCGTTGGAGATTCATCGCCCCCAACAATAAGAGGATGGCAGAATCCACCGTGGGCTACAAGAGTGAAGAAAATTGTCTAAACGCTATTAAGACAATTCAAGAACAAGCCAAGGTTTCTAAGACAACAAAACTAGTACCGCTATAATTCAAAAAAATATACTTGTTACATGAAACTAATGTACGGTAAAAAGTGTAAATTTGTTACATGGACTCGGCTAACACGATACTATGTGAGCCATTTACTCGACCTACTACCATGCCCTCTTCATTTGTGAAATATCTGCGTTCAAGCTCAGTGCTGTCAAGCTCCTCCAACAAACATAGATTATTTTCACTGAGATAAGCCTCGACACTTCCCTCTTCTATACTGAAACCCCAAGGCTCTCCCACATCCTCGACATTCTTATGCATATCCTCTTCACCATAGTACCTTCCCTCGTGTCTCAACACAGAGGAATAGATATAATCAAACAAGACTTGGCTACCAGTTGCACCCAGTCTGGTAATTAGAGAAAAGGTTTCTTTAACCGCACCTTCATCCAAGTACATCAACAAGCCTTCCATGATGAAAAGACAGCGTTTCCCATACAGTAAACCATTCTCAACTAGTTTCTGCTCCGGATCTTCCTTGTTGAAGTCAACAGCAACAAAAACAGTGTTCTCAGGGAGTCCAACGCCGATCTCAACCAGTCTCCCCATCTTAGCCTTCTGTGTAACCTCTGCATCTACCTCAAAGACCTTTACTTGGCTATCTGGAGGAAGAAGTCGGATGCTTCTAGAATCAAAGCCTGCACCAAAGATCAGAACCTGCTCAACGCCTTCAGAAATAGCTTGCTTGAAGACAGAATCGATGTACTTGGTTCGGGCTATCACATACTCATATGCTCCTTTAGGCGCCATCACTGATAACAGGTTTCTTCTGATGAACCCGTTCCAGATTAAAGGCTTAATGTACCATGGGACCATCTGAGCCGCAATGTAATCGTCGCTGTGATAGAACTGGTTTTTCTCATAATATGATGCAGCTCGTGACGAACAGGTATATTCCGCTGTCCTCGATGTTTTCTCTTCTATCCTCTTCTTCATATCAACCATCTCATATGATCAGCCATCGACGGGTCTTTCCGCGGTACTCAATGTACCTTTCCCCTAGCTTCTCTATTATCTGAGTCTCCTCATATTCTGCTATTCTATCATAGATATAGAAGATGCCCACGAGGATCAACAGCGAAGCAACCGAGAAAGTTGATAAAAATAATCCAAGGTATACCAGCATTATCCCAAGGTACATGGGGTGCCGCGCCAATGAATAGACACCCCAATCTATGAACTTGGGCTCACCTGAATCAATAACCAACTTGTGGGACTCATTAACAAGATACGCGCCAACAATCACTATCAACGCACCAGCTGCAGCCCTGAGATACCAAGATATAGGTAAATCAAGGATGGTAGCACGTACCACGAATGAATCAGCTATCCAGATCGCAAGAAAAACCACCAACATAATTAACTGGTACTTATCGCCTTCCGGATGCTCCTCTGCAATGAATTTCTCTTCTTCAATCATTTGTAATCTAATACCAATAAGGGGTGATCATTTTAGTTTAAGATACTGGAAAAAGTTGATCAAAAACTGGACACCAGATAGTAAACCCTATACCGTCAATCAATTATGAATAGCCATGCCATACATAGCAGCAGAAGACAGACCCCAATACGACAAGGTTCTCGAAGAACTAACCACGCTACTCAAAGCGAACCCACCAGAAAGTATTGATGGTCACCTAAACTATGTGGTGACAAAGATCATCAAAGACATTTACCCCCTCAGATACTATCATATTAACAAAGCCATGGGTGTGCTTGAATGCATCCAACACGAGTTCTATAGACGCGTCGCAGCCCCATATGAAGATACCAAGATAGAGCAGAACGGCGACGTCTAACACCCTTTTTTATTCATTTAGCTCCTTTTTTTGCATGTTTGGCTCAATTTACCGTTAACTTTTAACCATAAGAACGGCATTGAATTCCTATGTCTAATCAGAAGAGAGTCATTATATTCAATGGTCCCCCGGGAAACGGGAGGGACGATGTCATCAGAGAACTCAAGGAGATAGCGAGTTTTGGATATCATCATCTCTTCGAGTACATCGTTGAGGAGGCGAAGCTCGATAACACTATTCTTACGAAGATCAATATATTGGATTTCTATGACAGCCAACCCGAGAAGATGGAGCAATATCGCCTGAAAGCAATACAGAAGATCAACCACGAGATCAACAAGAACGGCGGCGTACATGTCATCAGCACCCCAGTACACTTTGAGTGGAAGGGAAACAGGTTCCAAGGACTCACAGAGGAAGATGTACAGCTACTGAACCCAGATATGTTCATCATAATCTTCGATGATATAGTAAGGGTCAGGAATAGGTTAGGAGAGGATACACAGTGGCAGGACCACAAATACACACTGGGAGAGATAGCCAACTGGAGAAGAGAAGAAGTAAGCGGAGTCTACCGGCTGGCGGAATCCTTTACACCAAAAAGAAACATTCAACTCGTGGCTTTCGAGAATGACCCAGAGCTGGTTAGAGACCTCATCTACAAGCCCAGCAAGGAAACAGTCTATCTTAGCCACCCCATCACTGGAGAGGGCGCAGATTTCTTCAAGAAGATAACCAGTTTTCTGGATAGTCTCAACGAGTATTATGTGCTCTATGATCCTTACCTGATTAAGGACTGGGATATAGTGGAGCAGTGGCGGGACGCGGTAAACGAGACCATTGACGCGGATCAACAAATGTCAGACACTTTCACCTTCAGGATGACTTACAAGGATGGACCCATGGAGGCTGAGGTTGATATCAAGGAGGT
>CAZZFH010000339.1:0-3032 GCA_964653295.1 uncultured Candidatus Bathyarchaeia archaeon
CCACTTTCACTCTACCTCTCGCCCGTGGGAACCAGAGCACCATTTTTTACCCGAGGGGAGGAGGCCACCACAGGAATGAGGGTGTCCAACTACCAGATTGGAGCCTTCGAGGCCCTTGAGGTATAAGCGGGCCCCGCCAGTAAGACCAATACTACCGCTAAGGTCCACATTGACTGAGTGATCATTAGTGACCCGGAAACATAATTGGTCTAAAGTTGTCAGGGATGAGTTGCTGGTTAACCCTGGTGACGGATGGGAGTTTTATCTCATAGAGAGGTGTGAGACCGAGTTCATCATAATGGTTACGAAGATTGCTGAGTAGCCTTTTTTCTCTTTTTCTTAGACGTGAAATATTTCCTCTGATCTTTACTGAGTTTGCCCAGAAACTCTTTTGAATACTCACCTTTGAGCGTGGCTTCATCGCTTTTCCAATAGCGATATTTAATATCAGGGTACTCTACCTTTTGTCTCTCAGCGAGCTCGGATTTTCTTGAATCATTCCAATAATACAAGCACAGTACATGCTCGGTGCTTTTTCCTAAGAGCCTCGAATTTACCTTCGCTCGATGAAACCCGTGATTTAAAATTTCATTCTTTGCGATTTCGAGAAGTCTCTCTCTGTCCTCTGAGAAGAAAAGATATTTTCCGGATATCTTGTAGTCGGGTCTATCCGATGAATGAACCCATATCCAGAAACCACCAAATACTTCCTGAACATCCAACTTTTGGTATCTCCTATCTACCCTTCAAGCTAAAGCTTTCCCCCTAGCGACGGCATTTCCCTCTTCAATATTTGGTATGCCCTTAGAAATACCTCCGCCTCAACTCGGATGTACTCAATTGTCTCTTGGTATTTCCCCTCACGGTACAGCCTAGGAACATCAACTTTTGGTTTGTCTATCACACTATTCCATCCCTTGAATCTGCCCTCGTTTATCATCACGAAAATGGGTTTGAGGTCTATCCAAGCCCTATCATGCCAATGCCGGAGGTCAAGTCCTTTTATGCCATATCTCTCTGCTCTATAGCTTAGGAACATGAAATCGAAGAGTAAGCTCTCGCCAACCATGATGAAATCAAAGCGATTTTCAGTCTTGAGGTTGGGAAGAAATCTCCTTAAGATCTCCTCTTCCGAGGAGTCCCACTCCCTCAAAATATTCAGGTCGCCTATGGGCTCTCCCGTGAGTCCCCCTATTCTCTGCCACTGAATGGTTATTATCTTGTCCTCTAATGGATCACCTCCCGTAGTCTCTGTATCAAAGTAGTATTCGGGCATCACCCACTCACCTTTTCGATTGTTACTTTACCACTACCATTACTAAGTGCCATTTTGGTAGCCATCTCCAGTTTTGTATATCTTGACCCGCCACTCCCCCGTTCACAAATATTCAAACTATCTATTCGTTGCTTCAACCATCAATTTTTCTGCTATTAACAAAACATCATGAACATCGCCCTCACAGTACATCCTAAATTTATCTCTGTCTTCCATCCACAGTCTGTAAATCTCTTTTCCTTTCTCTTTTCTGTCTTTAGGAACAAGGTGTTTTGTTCTTTTCATGGGGAGGCCCATAAATTCTGGAGAATCAATAGCTTCATCCAGCTTTCTATAACGTTTATACTTAAGCAGATGATAAAGGTCGATGTGGGCCGCGGATTCTGTCACATCTATTAGCTTCCATAAAAGTAAACTGTAGTGTTGTTTTTTGATTATCAAGAGAGGAATATCGTACTGCCGTAATCCGTAGCCTAAAACACCCAATGGCTTAATTTTACCCAACTCATTATTGAAAAACTCTAGTAATCTCTTCTCTGATTCATCATTTTCACCATATAAAAATATGGTTTTAACTTCAATACCTTTAGCATCCATTAAATTTCCTGAAATCCTTCTAGCAAAGCTTATTGATAGTATTCTCTCATTTGTCAAGAATTGTTCGTTTAAAACGTGTGTTTCCATATCGAGAGAGATCACCCTGCTCCAGAAG
Source organism: uncultured Candidatus Bathyarchaeia archaeon (assembly GCA_964653295.1). GTDB lineage: Archaea > Thermoproteota > Bathyarchaeia > TCS64 > TCS64 > RBG-16-57-9. The sequence goes on from CAZZFH010000339.1 coordinate 1,989, forward strand.
GGCTTCAACATCCGCATAAGCCTCAACTGGAATTCTTCGTACCGCATGGACTCGTACCTCGGGCACAATCGGTTATTTTATCGGTTAGGCTTTATATCTGTATGTCGGCAGGCTGGTAGTGCCTGAATAGATGCCCAGGTAAGAGTAGATGTCAAACTAATTCTGAAGGCTGGTACTTTCTTGCTGCCCTTCTTACATTTTACCATTTTAGGTGAGGCTTACTTTTCCTCACTCAATCGCTCTTCTAAAAATGTAATTTAGAGAATTTTGAAAAATCTACGGATTAATGAGAATTAAATCGATAAATCAATTAAGCAAAAAGGGGGATTTTTGGGGGATTATTTCATCTCCAGCTTCCCATTGGTAATCAAACCGACCACCCAGTTATCATATATCCTCCTGTAATGGTCTGGTTTTAAACTCTCAATGAGTTCACTCGGACCCAAGAATAAACAATCAACACCCGGATACTTGAGCCCATATCTCCGCACCCATCCTGCAGGAGACATTTGAGCAGATTTAAGTTCGAGTGAGAAATCGTCAAAGACAAGATCTGGTCCTTTGTTCTGGATATGCACATCGATACCATTGAGCTTGAGGGCATGATATATTTCTATGCGAAACCATCCTTCGATACCGAGCGCCCCCTTACCGACGAGACTGTTTAGGACACCTGCCCTCTCCTTCATCTGACGAGCTACAATATCTAGGACTTTTAATTTATCCATCATCTTTCACCTCCTCTTTAAATCCAATTGAAAAATGATCCAGGATCGCCAGCCGGAACAGATTCCCACATGACCCACACTCGAGTCCCCCATTCAAATTCTGCGCGGGCTAATTCAATAATAATCGGGGTTAAACTCATTAATGTATCAGTTGAGGGCTCGATCCCTGTGCACGTGAGTGAGAGCTACGCCTTTTGAGGGCCTCTCTTTTTAAGGGTCAGGTTGGATGCTCACCTTGGGAAGCGACATGGTAGAGGGAGGCCGGGAGAGGAAACCCCTGTTGAAGTGGAGGTGTCCTGCGTGTGGAGGACGCCTC
>CAZZFH010000340.1:0-3004 GCA_964653295.1 uncultured Candidatus Bathyarchaeia archaeon
GGCATGGTCTTGAATAACCTGAAGGTCTCGCCATAGAGATCATTCTGGGCAATAACCTCGTCACCGTTCTCCACTATGCTATTGATAGCTGCAGTGATGGCTGCCATCCCAGCTGAGAAAACAGCTGCGTCTTCCCCACCTTCGAGGGCTGCTATCTTTATCTCGGCTGCTCGTTGGGTTGGGTTTCCAGTGCTTGTATAAGTGTAGCCAGTTTTCTTATGGCTGTACCTTGCGATTAATTCCGGTACATCCGGGATAGCGTATGTTGTGGTCTGGTAGATTGGCGTTACCACGCTACCCCAAGTGGGGTCTGCCTCTGTACCAACGTGTACACACTTGGTTGAAGGTCCATATTCTTTATTTTTCAAATTGTTCACCTTTTTTAGATATGTGGCAACATTAGCTAGTCTAAATTTAAAGCTGTTTGTAAAGATGCAAAAAAAATTGAGTATACCATTAATGTGAGCGACTGGATATCCGCCTCATGTAGAACCGGTTATCCTGATAATCCAGCTCCACAAGCTTATCCTCACTGATAAGCCGGTCAACATCACCCCAACAAGCAGAGTCACTATGAATAAGATCCTTAACACCATCCTCCCTCATAGGATGAACCGAGGTAATACTCAAAATATCATCCTCAAAATCCCCACTGGAAGAAAACTCGTTACCCTCATATCCAATCAGATACTCGACCTTATCCAGCACACGTGAGAAAACCTGATACGCTCGATTCACAGCCTCCTCCTTAGCTGGCTTCACCCACTTCTCGGCAGGTGGACGGGTAGGAAGAGCCACATAAGAAATATCTGGATTAAGCTCTCGGATGAAATCCGCTACCTTCTCGGGCTCATCCCCGTCGTTGAATCCGTCTACAAGCATTGTCTCAGTGGTTAACACCCCGGTATATTCCTCTGAGAAACTGATCAAACCATCGAGTATGGATTCAAGCCTTAACTTTCCATGAGGTCTATCCACCCTTCTCCACACCTCATCAGTAACCGCATCAACTTTCACCGAGACCCAGTCAGCATTACATAGATCATTCCTAACATCTTCTCTCCAGATGAGCGAAGAATTACAGATAACAGCCGTCTTGACACCCAAGCTATTTACCGCATCTATTTCTTCACCGAGATTCACATCAAGAGTCGGCTCACCATCAGGGACAAAAGAAACGTAGTCCACAACATCATTTAGATTGGACAATTTTTCCTCTACAAGTTCAGCGATATGCACCGGCTCAAAGAATTCACGCCTCTCGCAAGTCATGCGGTCTGTTCTCCCGAGTTGGCAGTATACACAGGAGTAGCTGCATGTCTTGGGGGGTACATGGTTTACGCCGAGGCTTCTTCCCAGTCTTCTGGAGGGTACTGGTCCGTATACGATCATTACAACCAACTATATTATAGTTTAAACTATAATATAGGTCTAACTTTTAGCTAACAGATTATCGAAGCCAACCCTTCTTCCTATAATACTCCTTAACAGCTTTGCTCTCAGAGCCATCTGGCAACACATAATCAGGTGAAACATAGCCCTCACTCTCATACCTCTGCTTCCTGACACAATCAACGCCACCGTTAAGACAGTAATCGGTAACCCACTTCCCTTCGATTAGACCCAGATCATGGGCTCGTTTCACTCCGCTGGTCTCATTATACCATCTACAAACAGCAGTCAAACCAATATCACAGCCATAAAAACTACAAGCGATTAATTAAAAATAGTCATCCAGCCCTATTCTGAGTAATAGCCCTCAAAGATCAGGACACCATGTAGATAAACATCGTTAGCATAAGATTGCACCCCGTGAGACTCTTAATGAATCCTCTGCGGGGTATACCCGTTATCTAGATAGAATAATTTACACAGATTCACCATCACTGGAGGGTACATCTATAAATCTCAGAGCCAATGCAGTCTGGTATGTTCACTACCCTCGACATCGGAAACTTCTTCCTATTTATCTCAGGGTTCCTCATGATATACACAGCCTACAAGGACAGGGATGTACTCACAGGATACAACTTCCTAGGCAGCCTCATGCTGGCAATAGGCATAACCTTCGTCATAATATTCTACCTCCAAGAAGGCTACTACATCAGCACATTCCTCACCCTCCCAAACTACCTATACTGGATCGTAGTACTCACAGCCCTCATACAGAAACGGAGAAAAACAAGTTAACTAGAGTCGAGAGAGAATATTAGGGATCATAAATTTTATTCTATAAACTAACAGTTTAAATCCAAGCCAGCACCCTCTAGGCGCAAGAGGCTGAGAAAATTGCAGCAATCCATGAGAGAATACTACCTAATGATCATCAGCGGGACACTAACCATGTTCGCTGGAGGATTCGTCTGGCCAATATTCGCACCATATGTTAGAACAGAGTTCACTGCCCCCCTCCAACTAGTCGGATTTGCGGTCTCGGGTTACTTCCTGCTCAGGATGTTCAGCGAGTTCCCTATAGGTGTACTCAGCGACAGGATAGACCCAAAGCTACCATTGATAGCGGGCAGAATCCTCGCAGTCATTGGGGCATTCATCTGCTACAAAACATCAAGCATATGGATGCTCATATTAGCCAGAATCATCTGGGGCATGGGAGACGCCAGCTTCTTCTGCATAGGAATGACATATGTCAGCAAGTTATTCACCAGCGAGAAAAGAGGAAGAGCCCTCGGGGTATTCCAAGCCGTAGAGATGATAGGCAGCTTCCTCGGTCAGACCATAGGAGGCTACGTCGCAGCCCAGTACGGGCCAAGGATGAATTTCCTCGCAACAACAATAATGGCGGTCATCGCCCTCGCGTCTGTTATCATGATAAAAGGCAGCGGGACTCAGACACTGAAGAAAATCAATGTCTCATTCATACCGACGAAGGAGGAGATGCTAAAGGTATTGAACAAGACGGTTATCGTCGCCTGCATCATTAACCTTGTTTGTATGATGATAAACAATGGGCTCCTCGGCACGATTCTCCCGATATATGCCACAG
>CAZZFH010000341.1:0-3003 GCA_964653295.1 uncultured Candidatus Bathyarchaeia archaeon
CATATCCTTACAGCCATCGAGATAGCCAAGGTCTTCACCGACGCCAAGTTCAAGGTCACGGGTAGGGAAGGCGAGCCCGGGACGATAAGGGTAGAGGGAATTGGGTTAAGGAATCAGGGTTGATGGTATGAGGGAGCTGAATTACACAAGGGGCCAGATCGTGGTTGAGGGTGAACCCGTATATCTGGATCAACTGGAGCCAATGAACAGCTTTCCAGCTTACATGTATCATCAAATAATCCTGCATCTTGAGAAAAGTGGGGAACCTTACAGGGATAATGCGGCTCAGTTGCTTGAGACTCCCCGCTTGGAGACTACTTTCCAGCTTAGGGATTACCAGAGTAGTGCCCTCAAGTATTGGAATCAGGCTGATTGTAGAGGAATCGTGGTCCTACCTACGGGCTCAGGTAAGACAGTGCTGGCTGTGAAAGCCATCGAGGAGCAGCAATGCTCTACATTGGTGGTGGTGCCGACTCTTGTGCTTGTTGATCAGTGGAGGCAGGTGCTTGAACAGGCTTTCAATATACCCATCGGTGCCCTTGGTGGAGGAAAAGAGGAGATTGAGCCATTAACAGTCTCTACGTATGATAGCGCGAGGCTTAGGGCGCGTAAGCTGGGTAGTCTATTCGACTTTATAGTGTTTGATGAGGTTCATCACCTCACAGCGCCTAGTAATAGTAGGATTGCGGAACGTTATATTGCTCGTAAACGACTTGGTTTGACTGCGACTCTCCAGAAGGCTGAGGCTCCTTTGGAGATTTTGGAGGAGCTGGTGGGTCCCAAGGTCTTTGAGCTTGGTGTGACTGATCTTGCTGGTAGTCATCTGGCTGATTTCACGGTCAAGACCATTAGGTTGCCCATGAGTGCCGCCGAACAATTCGAGTATAACAAGCAGTATGATATCTATCGTAGTTACCTCAAATCAAGGAACCTCCAGATACGGAGCAGCCGTGATTATCTCAACTTTGTGAAACGAAGTGGAAGAGACCAAGAAGCAAGGCGGGCTTTGACTGCAAGGAATCAGGCTATGGATATCGCCCTGAATAGCAGCAGTAAGATCGCGTATCTCAAACAGTTATTAAAGTCCAACCCCGGTGAGAAGACCCTCATATTCACCAGCCACAACAAACTGGTGTATAGTTTGAGTAAAGAGATGCTTATCCCTGCTATTACTCATCAGACGCCTCAAGAGGAGCGTGAGGATATTCTGGGCAGATTCCATAGCGGCGACTATAAGCGGATATTAACCAGCAGGGTTCTTGATGAGGGGGTTGATGTCCCTGACGCAAGTATGGCTGTTATATTGAGTGGCTCTGGTAGTAATCGCCAATTTGTACAGCGTCTTGGACGTATACTCCGTAAGTCGCCCGGAAAAGAGGCTTTTCTTTTTGAGCTTGTTAGTCAGGGGACCGCTGAGGTCTATATGAGTTACCGGAGGAAGCAGCAGTGAATCTTCCCTTTGAGCATATACGGATGTATCGTAGGCAGGCGGTTATCAAGCCTGTTTTCATCCGGGAGCCCTTGGGTATTTTAGATACTTTGATCGCTGTCTTCAAGGATCACAGGGAGAAGAAGCGTGGCCTGCTAAACGAAGTGGTCTCCGACTGTGAGCATCTTGGCTATGATTTTAGGATGGTCCGTGGTATAGCGTCTGTGCTGGAGTCCCGTTCGGTGTTCCAGTCTAGGAGTAGTATGGCGCCGCTGGAGGCGCGGAGGCAAGTGTTTACTGAGGCTGCTGCTGTTGTTGTGGCTTCCAAGGATGAGCGTCATAGGGTTTTGGAGGCTGTTGCTGAGAGGAATGGGCTCACTGTTGAGTCGCTTGAGGATAGTCTCTACGCTGATCTGGATGATGAGCAGTATCTTGTTGATTTCAGGGAGCCCAGCAGCGAGGAGCTCATACGATATTATAATTATGCGAACATGGTTGCTTTGCTTGCTTATTCTTTGAGGCTGGAGATCACATGCAGGGGCTCTGATGAGTACTTGGAGAATCTCCTCAAACGGATTAAGACAGCCGAGGTATCCGGGGCACATAGAAAAAAAGCGGTGATTGAGTTGAAGCCCACCCGGAGGCTGAGTCAAAGAGCGGCTAGGATCGATGAGATACTGAGCCGGGTGATAGTCTTGCCTGAGTGGAGGCTCAAGGCTAATATCAAGTATCCTCAGCGATACAAGACAGTCTGTACTTTTGAGATTGACTACACGGGTGATGGGAAGCTTCTTGCTGTTGATCGGAGCGACCCTGAGACCATCATAGAGATTGGGATACCGAAGAAGTCATCCAAGTATGGTGATATCCTTGTGGTGGATGATTTGGCTCGTCGTCAGGGGGTAACTGCTGACCGGATAATGAAGGAGATCAGTGAGGAGGGGTCAAAGTATATTGACCTTGGGGGCGTTTTGGTCTCCTCTGAGAAGCATCAGGAGATTGAGGCTCATCTGAAGACCCTTGATACCCTTGGTGAGGCTCAGACCTATCTCAGGGGGTTAGGTGTGGGGGATTTCATGGCTGTGCTTGGGTCCTTTGGTTATCAGGTTGAGTGGGGCAAGCCCCGGAGAAACAGTAAAATATACCGTCTCTAGGGTGGGGGAACGTATATATCGTGCGTTCCGTAATTCTGCTAAGAAGTGAGATAGATGGGCTACCAAGCGATACAGGGAGCGACAACCGTTGGGTTGATCTGCAGTGACGGCGTAGTACTCGCCAGCGAGAAGCGAGTCAGCTATGGGAGGCTAGTTGCCAGCACAAAGGGACAGAAGGTTTTCCAGCTTACAGATAACGTCGGATTAGCCTTCGCTGGATTGATGAGTGATATGCAGGCGCTTGTTCGTGAGGCTTCTGCTTATGCTAATCTATTCTATCTTGAGAAGAATCGACCCATTACTACAAAGGCTATGGCGAAGCTCATCAGCAATATGCTGTTTAATCGGCGGATGATGCCCTTGCTTATGGAGACCGTGGTGGGTGGATATGATGCTGATGGTCCAAGCCTCTACAGCATG
>CAZZFH010000342.1:0-2992 GCA_964653295.1 uncultured Candidatus Bathyarchaeia archaeon
CAAGACGTGAAAGCTTTTGTCGCTGTATCGCGCCACGACTCAGCAGGCGGAGCAGGGGCGCCCGTTGGCTACGATATCAAGTCGGCTCTGTATAGCATGGATGAGAGGCCCATCGTTCAGGATGTGGTTTCGGGTATCTGTGGGGTGGAGATTAGCTCAGATGACTTCATTTATCTAGCTGAGCAAGGCTTCAATGCGTTGAAATCTGGGGGCTTCCCGGAGGACTTGGTCTGGTATCCCAAGATCAATCTCACAGAGAGACTCGAGGTGCCACCGATGCCTATGGAACTCAGGGAGAACTTTGTTATGCCGGGTACCGGAGCCTGTCAGGGCTGCGGTATGACTCTGGTGTGGAAGACGGTGATGGAGGCAGCGGGACGAGACTCTGTCTATGTAAGCACATCCGGGTGCGGTGGATGGTCGGGTCCACACACCATGGCTCTCGGCACTGGAGGAGCAGCGGGGAACCTGCCTGGTGGAGCAGCGACGGCCACCGGTATCAAGCGGGGTTTGGTAGCGCAGGGGAAGGGTTCTACTAATGTTATTCTTGGTAGTGGTGATGGTAGCTTTGGGGATATGGGGTTCATGGCTGCCTCGGGGGCTGCGGAGAGAAACGAGGACATCTTGATGTTTGTTTATGATAATCAGGCGTACATGAATACTGGTATGCAGCGTAGCGGGGCTACGCCATATCTGGCTTGGACTACTACGACTCCTGTGGGTTCTCAGGTCAAGGGGAAGCAGTCTAGAACGAAGCCGTTGGCTGAGATTATGGCGGCTCACGGAATCCCCTATATGGCTACAGCTAGCGCCTCACATATACCAGATCTGCAGAGGAAGGTGAAGAAAGCTCTAGGCATTAAAGGCTGCAAATATATCCACGTCTACTCACCTTGTCCAACGGGTCATAGGTATCCTCCTGAGAAGGCAATAGAGGTCTCAAGGCTCGCAGTTGAGAGCGGTATGTGGCCCATGTATGAGATCGAGAACGGTGTCTACAGGTTTACTGTGAAGCCTCGTGAACGTAAACCGGTGAAGGAGTATCTTTCCGTTCAGGGAAGGTTCAGGCATCTCACAGAGAGGGATTTTGAGACTCTTCAGGAGATAACTGACAGAGAGTATAAACATCTGGAGTTGATGGAAAAACTCACCAATGAAGGTGTGTAGAAGCCCTCTTCTCTTCTTATTTGGATACTATGAGCACTGTATATGAGAAGGTAAATACCTGTTGGGTTAGGGTGGGTGGTGTTTTGTCCGTCCGTCCGTACCTTATGGTTATAATGTAATTAAGAGGGGTGGTTTATGCCATGTTTTCCATGAGGTATGGGTTGCTGTTTTTGAGTTTTTGTGCTCTTTGGCCTATTGATGATTTTCCTCTGCTTGTTCGTAAGGCTATTTCTCTGTAGCTCTCTGGGCTTGGGCGGGTTCTGGCTGCTACGATGATTAAGTCTATTTCATCATATCTTGGTCCCGTGTTGTTTTCTTCTCTTATGTGCCCATCCAGTCGGTATCGTATGGTTGGTCGTGGTATGTCTGGTATTCTGAGTTTGTCGTAGCTGTTTTTGTAGTCGAAGACGTAGACGTATTCGGGTCCCATTGTGGTTAGTGTTCGGAGGGTGCTCCAGAAGGACTCGTTGGCTGCGGTGATTAGGTTATGTGATATGAAGTCGTAGACGTCTTTGCCGTAGCTTTGTTTGATCATGATGTAGCTGAATTGAGATCTGACGTTGATGCCGATCTGGTTGAATCTATGAGTGCTGGCTATGAGTGTGACTCGGTGTTTGCGGAGTTTTCTGACGTTGTACTCTACCATACTTCTGATGTTTGAGTGGCCTCGGGTGAGCTCCATGCCTTTGGGCTGTATTAGGTCGTTGAGTTCATCGAAGCTGAATACTAGTGGTGTTTTTTCTGCTCGTTCTGTCTGCATGCATCTGTAGATTAATTCGCGGAAGAGTTCGCTGTAGAATGTTGCTGAGGGGGCGGGGTCGCTGCAGTAGCAGTCGTAGAGGACTGCGTGGAATCTTGTTGGGTCCTCGTAGGCTTTGTCCAGTATTTCTTGGGGGGTGTTGAAGTTTCGGGTCTGGATATCGTAGAGTTCTGGTTCTGTTAGGGTGAAGCTGCATCCCTTTGGCACCCATATGGTCATGGGTATGTGTTCTGCTAGGTAGAGAAAGTCTAGGCCTCCATCGTCTCGTAGGAGTATTCTGTGGCCTCTTGCGTGGAGTTGCCATAGAAGGCTGAATAATAGGGTGGTTTTACCTGCGCCTGTTCTGCCTTGGAGGAGGGTGTGGCGGCCTCCTTCCCAGAAGGGTGTCCAGTCTACGTATAGGCGGGGTACTGTTATTTTTGGTGGGGTTCTTATGATGTCTAGGTTTACGAGATAGCTGGCTGGGATGCCAGCGTATTCTGGGCCTAGATATTTTTCGTTGTTATTCACTTTATACACCTATCATGGGTGCTAGCCAGAACTCAGCCTCTGCTCCATCGTTTCGTTTGGCAGTGATCCTTAGAGGCATATCTTCGACGAACTCTAGCTCCGCTTCCCGGAACCCGGCTTTTATAAGCCGGTCTAGGTTCTCGCTGAGCCTGTCTGTGCTGTAAGTGGCTCTCACCTCAGTCACATCAGTATTAACAACTGTGCCCGCTTTACCCGTTACCTGTGTCTTCACAGATTCCTCGGACTCCCATGCTTCGGCTCCCTCTCCATGTGTCACTGTTTGTGGCGTATTTTTCTCGGATTCATAGATAAAATCACCGTCTTTGACTTTGAGGATGATGTGATTGGTTCCTCTTCTTAGCAGGTCCTCGGCTGCCTTTTTGAGTCCAATCATATTGAGCTTGGTCTTTGTGGTGAAGTTTACCCTTGGCTCGGGGAACCGGTTCTCATATTCGTGTACTTTTTCGTAGCGTATGCTGCTTTTTTGGTCTCCATTCATGATAACCATGGAGCGCTCAACGTTGTCCCATGTGAGCTTCTCGGGGCGCCGGTAGA
>CAZZFH010000343.1:0-2979 GCA_964653295.1 uncultured Candidatus Bathyarchaeia archaeon
AATGAGGCTATTCTAGATTCTGAGATGAATGAGCAAATCAAGGATATCTTGATGGGGCACACTAGACCAAGTGCGAAGGGTAACTATTCCTTTAGCACTGCATCAGTAGTCAGAATCTATCGTGAGCAGATATTCCCCAAGCTAGCGATAAACGGATGGGCACTGAAGGAGAAGGCATCAGAAGTTGACAAGCTTGTATCGACTGTTGATGAGTTGAAGAATGCTCTTAGTCACGTTGAGTCTGAAAATGCCTCGTACAAGACCAGAGTAGACGCATTACAGGAGACTGTTAATGATGTATTGTGGGAGTTCCGAGAGCTTGAAGCATTACACAGTGTCCAAATGAATAAGCTGTTCAGCGAAGGCTTGTTAGATATGCCTATTGATAAGATTGTGAAACAGGAAGAAATCGAGGAATACATGAGAAAGAAGTACAGAGATGACCGATAGCACCGCATATATGGGGTTTATGCCCAGTGGGCAGAAATGAAAACTCCTCGCGCGTGGGCGCAAAAGCGCCTGTTATCACGCGCTCCGGCATAAACCCGTATGGGGGAGACCCCTGTATAGGTTGAGAAGATAGATCAGTGTGTGTTTTGGTGCCTTGTCCAGTGTGTGGGCAAGTCATGGAGCCCAAGGGTTAGGGTCCTTGGTTGGGGTGCTATTCGGCTTCTAGTTTCAAAAATAGCCCGCTTTTGTTTTCTTGTAGGCTCCACCTACGTTTGTATTTTGTTGATAGTTCGTTTAGTTTTCGTATTGATAGGCTTGGTATGTAGTAGGTTCCGCTACGTGTTTTGGCTATTTTTAGCCTCATGGGTTCTTTCTTCAACGGGTACCACCTAGTGGTTTATGATGGGTGAAATCTTATAGACATATCGAAGAGGCTAGAATACTGTAAATAAGTGAAATCATTTCTCATTAGGCAGGATACCCCAAGAATCACAGGTGCAATATTTTACCTTTAATCAATAAAATGATCACAAATAACCCAGCGATGAAAAGTAAAGCATTCACACGCGCTCGTGTCTGGGATTTGTTCTCAATATCTGTCTCAGCTGCTTCCTGCGCAGTCACTGCTGCATCATATGTTTCCGAGACCTTGAAAATATTCTCAATATCTGTAGAGTCTAACGAGCTCAATAACGTGAAGTAATAATCAGTATCTACGATTCTATAATCGTCATCGATTTCATCGAAAAACATGATATATTCAACACCTAGGGAAAATGAGGTTGATGGGCTTACCGCTATCTCTGAGCCACCATCTACAGTTAGAATTACTTTAGTTGAGTTAATGGGATGCTTTAGATACTCTGTTACGTTGAAAATGTAAGTAGTCCTGTCTGAGAGTATGGTTTTATTGATTGCTGTACCGATGAAAATGTGATTATAACTCTTGGCTATTTTAGTAACTAAATTTGGTAGTTCAGCGGCTTGAGATGTATTACAACTAATTGAATTGAAAAATAATAAGAATATAATTAAGCCTAGAGAAACCACTCTATGCATATTTGTCAATTTCTTTTCAATGTAAATATCTATAGTTGAAATATAATACTATAGATTAGAACAGTTTCTGGAACCATTATTCTAGGTGAGATTGCGTATTTGAATTAGTCATATAGTTATCAAGTCGCTTTGCTAGCTGAGAATGAGGTTGGATTGTTCTTTTATTTTCTAATTAATCGAATGTATAGCATGAAGATTATGATGGCTGATAGTAATAATGCGATATTGAATAGTATTTTCTGGGTTTCACTATAATCAGCAAGCTCTTTCTGAAAAGCTAAATTATCTTGCGCTATATTCGAAACATTAGTTATCTTTACCACTTCACGAATGTTTTGAATCTCAGAATCATCTAACGATCCTAAAAACTTAGTCAAATAGTCAAGCCCAACGATTCTATCACCTTCAAATTCATTAAAGAATACTAGATACTCTTCACCAACATGGTAAGATCCAGCGGGGCTCACAACTTCAGAGCCACTATAAACAGTCAATGTTAGTGTTGTTGAGTTGAGAGGCTGCTTCAAATACTCAGAGATATTGAAAATATAGAAAGTTCTGTCTGCTTCGATTGTTTTGTTGATGGCTGTTCCGATGAATATGTGTTCGTAGCTCTTGGCTACTTCAGCGTAGATAATGTCTGGTACATTAGCTGCCTCAGATGCTGAACATAGAATCGGGTTTATTGTTAACAATAGTACAAATCCTAGAACTATGTTTCGAGGGAGTCGCATCGTTTTTCAATCTTATTTCGTCAGATAGGAATATAATACTAGAGTTTAGAACACATTCGTCAAGATTTCTTGATGAATAGAATGATGACAAATTCTATATTATTTACTGACCTTTGTTATACTGCGGGAAATTCAATATGCCTGTTACATGAAACAATGAATTGGCTGCGAGATCGAGAAGGGTTGAGTAATCTATTGGATGCCTTGATCAAAGAGAAGAAACAAAAAAAGACCCGGAATAGAGGTCACTTCGTCTCCGAGACCTCTAACCTCTTCTCAACCATCTCCAATCCCCGCTCCAAATCATCAAGAGCAACATTCCCCAAACCAACACCCTTACCCGGCTTCACAACAACACCCACAACCAAACCAAGCTCCACAACAAGCTGCCTAACCCGAGAATAAGAAAACGGGCTCACACCACTACTATCACACATCATCTCATAAAACTCAAACACAGCCCTCACCGACACATACGCAGACCCCGAAACCCGAAGCGCCTGCACCAAACCCCGCAACACCAAAACACTTTGAAAATCCAAACAGAACAAATCCTCAGAACACAACCCCCAACTCGACTCAGCCACAGCCCCACGAACATGATCAACAGACACCGCATCCAGCCTTCTATCATCCGCAATCATCCCCGCCGTAAGCAAAAGATCCAAAGCATACCTGCAATTACCCACATAATCACGCCCCGTAGCCAAATCACAAACATAATCCACAACCTCCA
>CAZZFH010000344.1:0-2962 GCA_964653295.1 uncultured Candidatus Bathyarchaeia archaeon
AGGAGACAGGGATCGAGGGAAGATTTGGGCTAGACCCCCAGTGTGCTATTATCGAGCAGAAACACATCGACGAGGACAGCAAAGGATACCTCAAAGAAAAGATAGGCACCACAGGCACCGGGACAGGTCCATGCAACGCAGACAGGGCATACAGGACAGTCAAGATGGCTCGTGAGATACCTGAACTAAAAAAGTACCTCAAGGATGTACCCACTTTGGTCAATGAGGCGTTGGACCGGGGTGAGAACGTGGTACTGGAAGGTACACAGGGAACATACATCAGCCTATTCCACGGCGGATACCCTTTTGTCACAAGCAAAGATGTATGCGCAGCAGCTGTATGCAGCGATGTAGGCGTCGGACCCACAAGGATTGACGAGGTAATACTGGTCTGTAAGGCATATGTGACTAGAGTAGGTGAGGGTCCCCTTGAGGGTGAGATTAGCTTTGAGGAAGCAAAGAAGCGGGGCTGGGACGAGTATGGCACGGTCACTGGGCGTCAACGCAGGGCAGCCCCATTCAACTATAAGCTAGCCAAGCGTGCAGCAATGATCAATGGAGCCACCCAGCTGGCAGTTACCAAGCTGGATATTCTGTACCCTGAGATCGCTGGCTCAGACAACTATGATATATTGCCTGATGAGGCAAAAGCATTCATCGAGGAGATCGAGGAAAAAGTAGGTCTACCAGTAACCCTAATCGGTACAGGACCAGGCGTCAAAGAATTAATTGATAGACGCTAACCGAACAATCCTCTTTTCTTGCCCAGTTCTTCATCAAGTTGCTCAATCAATTGTTTCTGTTTTCGGCTGAGCCGCTTGGGCACATTCACAGTTATATGGATTAGTTGGTCTCCTCTTCCATACCTGCCTGGGATTCCTTTTCCCTTCAACCTCAGAATATCCCCGTTCTGGGTACCTGATGGAATACTCAGCTTATCCTTTCCCCGCAATATGGGAACCTCTATCTCCGCACCCAATGCTGCTTGGGGGAAGGATATCTCTGCTTCATAGATGACATCGCTACCACGCCTAATTAACTCCTTGTGAGGTTTGATCCTGACACCAACATACAGATCCCCATTGGGTCCACCATAGGAACCAGCATCACCCTGACCCCTGAGGGTCATATAGACCCCATCCTCGATACCCTCCGGCACATTGATGCTCAGGGTCCTGCGCTTGGTCTCCAAACCATTCCCCCCGCATTTACTGCAGTTCTGCTCAGGCACCTGACCCCTTCCTTGACACCTTGGACAAGTAGTCACTGTGATCATTGAGCCAAAGATGCTCTGGGTTCTCTGCTGTATCTGACCCCTACCACCACACTGGGGACAGGTAATAACATCGTGACCGGGCTCCGCGCCATTCCCATCACACCTACTGCACTTCTCAGCCCTGTTAATGCTGAGTTCAACCTCAGCCCCAAAAGCTGCCTGCTCCAAAGTGATCTCTATACGGGTCTCGATGTCTCGTCCACGTGGTGGTCCAGTGCGTCTGCGAGATGTCTGGAACCCTCCAAAGCCACCGCCAAACATGCTCCCAAATATCCTGCTAAAGATATCATCACCAAACCCCATATCCCTGAAAATGCTGCTAAAATCTGCTCCCCTGAAGATATCCTCCTGGCTATATGCTCCGCTGATACCTGCGTGACCAAACCTATCATATTGAGCCTTCTTCTGGTCATCGCTGAGGACCGCGTATGCCTCGCTTATCTCCTTGAATTTCTCCTCTGCGTCGGGCTCCTTGTTCCTGTCTGGGTGGTACTGGAATGCTAGTTTTCTGAAGGCTTTCTTTATCTCTTCTTGTGAGGCGCTCCTGTCTATTCCTAGAACCTCATAGTAGTCTCGTTTCTCTGTCATGTGGACGCCTCTTTCGCTTTTTCTCAATGAAACTCGGGTATAAACATTACCAAACCTTTGGCATATTCAGAAGGGGATAATAACAAGACACCCCGTGTAAAGAACGATGAAACGCATCTACTTCAGCCTACCAATAGACGAGGACACCAACATGGTCCTCCAAATGACCATCGAGGAATATAAAAAACAACGAGACGACTCCTTCAGCGTCAATGTAACCATGGAGCAACTCATCGAGTTCAGAGACCTGTTGGATGAAGTAATCGAGGAAATCGACAAGAGCAGCTGGCTCTGATTAATCTGGGAATATCACAAAAGTCTGTATATGCCCTTTTCCATCAGCCATTCGGCTGTCAACCGTTAAAAACCAGATGCAATAACTCTCATCACAATAATATATGGGACCATAAAGGCTCTCATCATAGATCGGCGCCTTTTCGGCCTGCTTCAATAGACTATACCATTCCATCCAGTCCATGACCTCACGGACATCATCTGCCATCTTGCCCTTGAAAAACTCGGTGTTGATGTCCTGAATCCATATATCATACTCAGTCCAAGTCAAACTACCATCTAACTCATACATCTTAGTCTCCATGAACTTGAGTTTCTCTAGATATACCCTACCAAACACAGTAAACTGGGTGCCAAGAATTGCGGCGATAAAGATCATTACGGTGCCTGTGATGAGCACCATCTTCTCCTTCTTGTAGTCCTTCTTCTTGAGATACACCATATCTAGCCCTAAACAATGGGGCTTATTGAAAAAGGGTTAAGGAGTATAGAAAAAGAACCCAAAAATAGAACAGAACTACTGCTTTTCCTCTTCATCCTCAACTACACGGTAATCAGCATCAACCGTCTTCTTACCCGGCTCCTGCTGATCACCCGGAGGAGGAGTCTGTGTTCCACCCGCAGCTTGCTGAGCTTCAGCACTCTGCTTATAGATAGCCTCGCCAGCTTCTTGAGAGACTTTCTGCAGTTCATCCATCTTACCCTTGATATCTGCGATGCTTCCGTCCTTCATAGCTGTCTTGAGCTCTTCTAAGCTGCCTTGGATCTTACCCTTGATGTCACCGGGTATCTTGTCCCCAAGCT
>CAZZFH010000345.1:0-2938 GCA_964653295.1 uncultured Candidatus Bathyarchaeia archaeon
ATCATCCCGCACCAATGGAGTGGTGAGCCTATCTGGGCTGTTGACCCAGTCATACCCGAACCTTCCCTTGACGCAGAGACTCCCATGGTTCTCCACAGCGTCTTCCTTGCCCTTGACCTTGATTATCCTGTTATCCTTGGTGTAGAGCTCAAGTGTGCAACCGACACCACAGTAAGGACAAGTGGTCTCGGTCATCTCAAGCTCTTTCCAGCGACCTTTGAACTTGCTGGGCTTCTCGGTTAGTGCTCCGGTTGGGCATACTTGGATGCATTCTCCACAGCTTACACAGTCGCTGTCTAGGAATAACTCACCCATACCTGCGATTACTATGGAGTCGTATCCCCTGTCCTGATAGCTCAAGACATTGTGGTGTCTTATCTCGTTGCATGCTGTGATGCATCTTCCGCAGAGGACACACATATTAGGGTCATAGAGGATGGCTGGACTGGACTCATCGATGGGTTTATCGATATCCTGCACTGGGAAAGGTGGGTTATGCAGGTCCAACTCCAATTCATATGCAAGGTCCTGTAATACACAGACACCGTCTTGCTCACAGGTAACGCAATCAGCCCTATGATTGGACAATAATAGCTCTATGTTCAGTCTACGTGCGTCCCTTACCCTTTGATTGTTTGTCTCCACCTTCATATCTTGGGTTATCGGTGTGGTGCAAGCTGCTTCCAGTCGGTCGCTTCTACCTATATCCACAACGCATATCCTGCATGCTCCGTTGGGTGGTAGTAATGGGTGGTGGCAGAGGGTGGGTATGTGTATCCTGTTCTCTTCTGCTACTTCCAGTATTGTCTGCCCTTTCTTGCCTGTGACTCGTTTTCCGTTTATGGTGAGTTCTAATGACATCTACCATACCTCCTTTATCGCGGTGAATGGGCACACGTTGTAACATTGACCACACTTGATGCATATCTCAGGATCGATCATCGCCTTCTTTTCGGGTTCAACCTGTTTAATCGCCTTCACTGGGCACTCCTTGACACATAAACCGCAGCTCCTGCAAGCATCAGAATCCACAGTATACCCTTTTACAAGCCCCTCACAGACCCCTGCTGGACACCGTTTCTCATTGATATGTGCCAGATACTCGTCTTCAAAGTACTTGATTGTGGTCAGCACTGGGTTTGGGGCGCTCCTGCCGAGGGCGCAAAGGCTGCTATCGATGATGCCTGTGCTCATATATTTGAGTAGCTCAAGGTCCTTCATCTCGCCCTCTCCTCTCGTGATCCTGTCCATTATCTCGTGCATCCGCTTCAAACCGACCCTGCATGGGGTGCATTTACCACAAGATTCCGCTGTAGTGAACCCGAGAAAAAACTTGGCGACATCAACGGTGCAACTGGTATCATCCATAACCACCACGCCGCCACTACCCATGATGCTCCCCGCAGCTTGGAGAGACTCATAATCCAGAGGCAGGTCCAGATGCTCCTCAGAGAGACAGCCACCAGAAGGACCCCCTGTCTGGACTGCCTTGAAGCTGTGACCCGGGTGAGGTCCACCGCCGATATCAAATATCAGTGTCCTGAGGCTCGTGCCTAGTGGTACCTCGACTGCTCCGCTGTGCTCGATGGCGCCTGTTAAGCAGAATACCTTGGTGCCTTTACTCTTCTCGCTTCCTATTGCGGCAAATGCTTCTGGTCCTTCCTTGATTATCTTGGGTACGTGTGCAAGGGTCTCAACGTTGTTTATGCATGTGGGTTTTCCCCAGAGCCCCTTGGTTGATGGAAAAGGTGGGCGGGGAGTAGGCATGGCTCTCTTTCCCTCGATTGCAGCCATCAACGCGGTCTCTTCTCCACATACGAAAGCTCCAGCGCTGAGAATCACCTGGGCTTTGAAGCTGAAATCCGATCCTAGAATGTTATCCCCAAGATAGCCATGGACCATGGCTTGATGAACAGCCTTCTTGAGCCGTTCCCCCATCAACGGCTTCTCAGCTCTGACAAAGAAGAAGCCCTCATCAGCTCCCACAGCGTAAGCAGCGATTATCAATCCCTCAAGTATCTTGTGGGGGTCTCCCTCCGCGTTCAACCTATTCATGAATGCACCGGGGTCTCCCTCATCTGCGTTGCAGATTACGTACTTTTTCTCGCTTGGTACTGGGCGTGTGAATTTCCATTTGAGTCCTGTGGGGAATCCTGCGCCTCCTCTTCCCCGGAGCCCGCTCTTGAGGACTGTATCGATTACTTCTTCTGGTGTCATCTGGAGGGCTTTCTCTAATGCCTGGTATCCTCCAAAATGAATGTACTCTTCTATTGATTCCGGGTCTATTATGCCACAGTTCTCTATGGCATCCCTTACCTGGTGCTTGAAATAGGGTAGATCAACGAGGACTGGTAGGTTAAGCTCTCCAGTAAATACCCCGGAGTACTCCCGTATAGCCCAAGCATCCTCAATCTTACCAAGAAGATAATCCTCAAGAATCCTATCCGCATCATCAGGGTTCACATTGCTGTACAGGACCCCTGGTTTATCATATGAGATAATCTCTACCAGTGGCTCTGCGAAACATGCACCGATACAGCCAACATTTACCACGTTTGCCTCTATTCCCTGTTTCTCCGCTGCATCAGTGAATGCCTTGTAGACTGGGTTTGCTCCGGCTGCTTGACCGCAGGTGCTCATGCCTACGTTGATCCTTATGCCGTCCTCACCGTAGAGGAAATCGTCTGGGCTCATTTCTCGTCCTCCCTGTACTGGTCTAGTATTTCTCGTAGCTTCTTGGTGGTCATCTTACCATAAACAGTCTCATCAACCTTGATGACAGGCGCTAGACTGCATGCGCCAATACATCTTACCTCGTGAATCGTGAACAACCCATCCTTGGATGTGTCTTCTGGTGGGGTGATCCTTAGCTCCCTGATTAGCGTTTTATAGAGGTCTGTTGCGCCTGCTACGTGGCACGCGGTCCCCCGGCATATTG
>CAZZFH010000346.1:0-2938 GCA_964653295.1 uncultured Candidatus Bathyarchaeia archaeon
ACAAGAACATCAGCTACTACATCAGGCTCTTCAGCGGGGGCCAGATAAGCCCAGCGGTCCTCTTCTACCACGGCACTCTGAGAACCCTCGGAGACTTAGGAATAAGGGATCTCATAGTTTTCGACGAGGTAAGCAGAGTTCAGTTTAAGAACCCTGATGAGATCATGGGCAAGTTCAAAGACTTCATGGAGAGCGGAGAGTTCGAGAGAGGCCAGCTCAAACGAGCCAGAAGCACCTGCAGCCTAATGTTCCAAGGAAACATAGAGGTCGACTCACAGCTCCCTGTAGAGGACTTCACCGCTGTGATGCCATCATGTATGCAGAATGACTCCGCGTTCGTTGATAGAGTCCATGGGATGATTCCGGGATGGGAGTTGCCGAAAATAAGACAAAGCGACATCCACCTATGCAATGGATACGGGTTAATCACCGACTACTTCTGCGAGATAATGCACGAACTCCGAAAAGAAAGCTTCTACTATAGCATTCAGAACCGTTTACATCTAACCGCCTCAGGAGGCGACGTTTCCATAAGAGATCAGAGAGCCGTACAGAGGCTCGCAAGTGGCATGATGAAAATACTCAGCCCACATGACAAGGGAGACAGAGACGCCCTTCAAATCTCACTTGAACTGGCGGTGGAGTACAGGCAAAGAATACATGACTGGCTCTGTACAATATCACCAGGTGAATACCGCCCAAAAACGCTACATTACGAGCTAAGGTGAAACAATGAATCCCGGCGATTTACTTCACAGACTCATCAATGAAGACGACCCAATCCCATCCATAGTAGAATATATAGTAGACAAATATGGACGTCATATATCACTCGACGATTTAAACAGCACCTATGATACCTTGGAGTCAGAATTCCGCACCTTTGAGAGAATGATCCACGACACATGGGGAGAAACATTCTACCATATTCTGGCAGATACAACCAAAGGATACGCGATACCAAAGGCCTTCAAAGTTGCATCAGAATCCAATGGAAACCTCCTTGTCTGTGACGGCTTCAGCATCAGGGAACTACTCGTAATGAAGGAAAAGTTCCAAGATAGGTTAACCTACGACATCGGTAGGGCTACAGTTCCATCTACTACTGGACAGACAGCCAAACAGATCTTTAATACCAACAACCTCAAGGAAGCCTTTCAAGGAGATAGACTAGTAGAGGGAACTACTTGGAAAGGGCTAGTCATCGAAGACATTGCGAATCCACCGAGATTAGGGTTACAATCTGGACACATGATGTTGACACAATACCCGGACTCCCCTCTACACCACGCGGTTGCCCACAGAACTACAAAAGTCCAAGACATAGACTTGGTAATCAAGGACATTCTAGAACTAGTTGAAGGCCTCTCAAATAATGTTCCTCTCATAGTAACAGGAGACCATGGTTACGTGTACCTGGGATCTAATCCCTTCAAGTACATGTGGGACACAAAGAAAATGCCTAGGTTTGGTGCTGAATACGGAGAAAGAGGAATGAAAATTAATCAAGTATCCGTGGCCATAGGTAGATTCTGCACGAATATTTCTGCAGGAGGAAGCAGTCATATAACCCATGGTGGACTGAGTTTAACCGAGTCAGTGGTCCCCATAGTAAAAATCCAACCAGTGAAGTAAATGATCGAATACAGACTAATAATAACAAAAAAGCCGACCTTAAGGCTCTGGAGAATCGAAGGGAAAAAGAAGCGGGTGATGGCCGAGGTTCAAGACGAGAAAGCGTACAAGCTCAAAGAACACATAATACCTCAAGTAAAACTAATTCCAATACTTCAGTGGCGTGATGGTAGAGCTTTATACCACGTTGACGAAGAAACATTCATCAGACTATTTCTATCCATGAAACTCATCATTGGAGTACGTAACTCAAAGAGACTCGACAAACTTGTAGATTCGCTGAAGTATCTTGAACGTGGTGAAATGTTAGCTTGGTATAGCCTCTACTTAAAATTGGGTTTCAAAGCAATATCAGCAATGAGAGTAGCATATTTATAATCTAAAACGCGCGCACAGCCCAGCCTAGAATATAGGTTTGTATCTGCCGTTCTTCAGCATATACAGAAGATCCGGCATCCTGTCACTCTCAACGATATCGTCATAAGACTCCGGATAACGGTCCTGCACACGCACATACTCCCGGGGCTGCACGATCAACACTAGGTAGTACTGGCTCCCGTACATCTCAGGCTCGAAAGTAGTCGACTCGACCTACCAGTACGCACCATAGAGAAAGCCCTCTTCAATAAGAACATGAGTAGGAACTAGTTCGTGATCAGAAACAGGGCTTTCTTCGCTACCTTCCTCTTGGCCTCCTTCTTAGATCGCCCCTCCGCCTCAGAAACCTTCTCGTTGTTAACATACACCCTCGCTCTGAACACCGGATCATGAGGCGCACCAGAGATCTTAGTATATACGTATCTCGGCGGCTTCCCGTGCCTCTTCTGGCTAATCTCCTGTAACGGAGTAATCGGATTCCGGATATCCTGCGTCAACAGTATCTGAAGCAGCTCATGCAGTATCTTTTCTTTAACGAACCTCCGAGTAACCCCAAGGTCCTCCTCGTCCAAGTAGATTGCGCCGATGATGGCCTCCAACGAGTTAGCTAATAACGTACACTCACTCTTACCCCGGAACCTTTTCTCGCCCTCACTAAGAAACAGATGCGGCTTCAGGTCCAGCTCCTTCGCGATAGCCCCGAGAGTCTCGTTGTTCTCGATCTCCATTCGCATAATCGTCATCTTACCCTCAGGATTCGACTTACTCTTGAAGAGATACTCACTAATCAGGAACTTCAGGACACTATCCCCCAGGAACTCCAACCGCTCATTGTCCTTCATGATCAGCTCCGGGTGCTCGTTCCTAGCGGCACGGGTGCTGATCGCCGTCTTTAAAAGCTCCCTATTCTTAAGGCTCACACCTA
>CAZZFH010000347.1:0-2937 GCA_964653295.1 uncultured Candidatus Bathyarchaeia archaeon
CCCCAAGCTCTCCCAGCATCTTCTCTGTACTATAAGCAAGTGTATCTGCCTGGTTGCGGGTCTCTATGTCTTCCTTTAGCTGCTTATCTGCCTCAGCGTATTCCTCGGCTTCCCTCACCATACGGTCTTTATCAGCGTCATTGAGCTTCGTGGATGCCTGTATCTTGATGCTCATCTCCTTGCCTGTACCTAGGTCCTTAGCTGAAACATTCAATACGCCATCAGCGTTGATATCAAAGGTAACCTCAATCTGTGGCACACCCCTAGGCGATGGCGGGATTCCCTCAAGATTGAAGCTCCCAAGGCTAATGTTATCCTTGGCCATGGCGCGTTCCCCTTGGAGCACGTGAATTGTTACTGCTGTCTGCATATCTGCGGCAGTGCTGAATATCTTGGTCTGCTTCGTTGGGATCGTGGTGTTTCTGTCTATGACCTTTGTCAAGACGCCTCCAAGGGTCTCGACTCCAAGGCTTAGCGGTGTAACATCCAGCAATACGATGTCATCGATCTCACCAGCCAATACGGCTCCCTGTATGCTTGCGCCTATGGCTACGCACTCCATGGGGTCGATGCCTCGCTCCATCTTCTTGCCCACAAGCTCCTCAACGGTCTTCTGAACAAGGGGCATCTTGGTCATACCGCCAAACAGAACCAGCTTATCTATCTGGTCTGATGAGAGCCCAGCGTCACGTATGGTTCGTCTGATGGGCTCCTTGATCTTCTCCACGATGGATGAGGCTATCTGCTCCAGTTTTGCCCTTGTCATGGTTATGTGGAGATTCTGTGGGCCATCAGCGTTCATCGCGACATATGGCAGATCAATGTCTGTCGTCATTAGATTGCTCAGCTCTATCTTCGCCGTCTCGGCTGCTTCCTTGAGCCTCGCCATTGCTTTCAGGTCATTGGTTAAGTCGATCCCCGTCTCTGCCCTGAACTCAGCAACAAGGTAATCCATGATCGCCGTGTCTACGTCTGCTCCACCTGTCTGGGTGTCCCCGCTGGTAGAGAGTACCTCGAATACACCGCCGCCGAAATCCATGATGGTGGTATCGTTTGTACCGCCGCCAAAGCTGAAGACCAGTATCTTCATATCCTGATCAACCTTGTCCAGTCCATACGCTAACGCTGCTGCGGTGGGTTCGTTCACTATCCTCGTAACACTAAGACCAGCGATCTCACCTGCGTCGATTGTTGCTTGTCTCTGGTTATCATTGAAGTGGGCAGGTACTGTGATGACTGCTTTAGTTACTTTCTCTCCAAGATATGTCTCGGTGTCTCGTAGTATCTTCTGTAGTATGAACGCGCTGATCTGCTGTGGCGTATAATCCTTGCCCTGCAGGGTGATCTTACGATCTGTACCCATGTGGCGTTTCGCCTCACGAATAGTTCCTTCGGGGTTAGTGATAGCCTGTCTCCTTGCTGCCTCTCCAACCAGAAGTTGCCCCTCCTTTGTGAAGGCAACAACGCTGGGAAACATCTTTCCCGCTACTGTCGGACCCTCGGCGCTTGGGATTACTACTGTGTTACCGCCCATCATCACAGCTGCTGCGCTGTTTGTAGTACCTAGGTCAATGCCTATGATCTTTTCTCTTTTAGTTTCACTCATCTTGATTGTCCTCTATTTTAATCTCAACAACATCAGGGGCTTTCGCCACCTTTACCACGCTGGCTCTCAACACCTTATCCTTGAAGATGTATCCGCGTCTTATTTCCTCTGCGATACAACCATCCGGGACATCGAGGGTCTCGACCTCCATTATAGCCTCATGCTTGAATGGATCGAATTTTTCTCCAACTGTCTCTATCTGGGTTATACCCTCTGACTCTATGAGTCTCGCGAGTTTCCCGTGAACCATCTTTACACCCTCGATGAGTCTCTGCTTCTCAGCGTCCTTGCTGTAAAGTAGCTCTAACTCATCTATTATAGGAAGGAGTTTCTCTAATAATTCGCCGTTCGCCCGTTCCATCACATCAATTAGACGCTTCTGGTTCTGTTTTTGGACGTTTTCCAAGTCTGCCTTGGCGTATTTTAGCTGGTTTAGATATTTCGCTGATAGTTCCGCTGTTGATTGTAGTTCTTTCTCTAGTTCTTCGATGTGTTGCTCAAGTTCTTTCTTGGATGATTTTTTCTTGGATGTCATATTGGGCCTCGGTGGTTTTTCTCTTTATGATGTACGTTGTTGCTTTATTTTCTTTATGGTATGTCATAAATATGACGTAATGTATAAATTTATTGCATTTACTCGGCGATATCCGCCAACCTATAGTCCAAAACCCGGGGAAGATCAACAGAAGCAAGCTCAACCCCATAAAGATGATTCCCAGAGCCAAAATTAAGCCTATCAAGCCCAAGAACGCGGCTATCAACAATTACAGGCACATCAAGCAGCAGTGGACAAACAGCACCCGGGTCAACGCCTGTAATCTCTTTTACTTCTGTTCTGGAGGCGATGCTTGATTTACCGATCAATTCTTTGAGCTTCTTGAAATCGATCTTATCCATTCCCCTCAGAAATAGCGCGTAGTATTGTTTCTTTTGTTTGATGAGGATGGTCTTGCATATCTCATCAGGGTTTATGGGCTCCTTGCTGTACTCGATGACATCATCCACGCTGATGGCACGGTCCTTCAGCTCTATTAGGCGGTACATGATACCTGTCTCAATTAAGAAATCCTCGACTGGGAGCCTCATACTGGGTTATACCTTGATGAATCTAGAAAACATCTTCTGTCCTATAATCTAAATCATCTTGGAGTGAATCGTCTGTCTCACGTGAGGTTTCAGAACCCTTATTTTTCATGTAACAGGTAGGTTGAATTTTTCGCGGTATAACAAATGATTTGTTGGCTAATTTTTTTTACTAGTTCATTAGAAAGTGTTGAGTTAGATAATTATTATAATTATTACGTTTTTTTTATGGTAAATAATTTATCTTA
>CAZZFH010000348.1:0-2935 GCA_964653295.1 uncultured Candidatus Bathyarchaeia archaeon
CCGCTGAGTAGAATCCTCCCTCCGGTGAGGTTAGGTCCCTTAATACGTATGCGATTATTTCCTCGGCGGTTTTCCTGTAATCCTGTTTCTTGGTCGCCAAATATGCCTCAGTGTAAGCCATCAATAGCATGGCTTGATCATAGAGCATCTTCTCGAAGTGGGGGACAAGCCACTCTTGGTCAGTGCTATACCTGTGGAACCCGTAACCAATATGATCATGGATTCCTCCTTTTTCCATCTCGTTGAGGGTCTTTTCTACCATTGTTAGTGCTTTAGGGTTGCCTGTTCTTTTCCAGTACCTGAGTAGAAATAGCAGGTTGTGGGGGGTAGGGAACTTTGGAGATGTGCCGAAACCCCCGTGTTTCTCATCGTACAGATCGTCTAGGAGCATGAAGGCTGTGTCAAACATCTTCTCGGGTACCTCCTCATCTCCACCGCTTCCCTGCCCTAGGTTCAGCACCACGTTCTCGCTGATGGATTCCAGTCGTTTCCTCTGGTTCTCCCAATAGTTCTTAATCTGTGGGACTAGGTCCAGCATTCCTACCCTACCGTAACTGGTCTCCCGTGGGATGTATGTAGCGGCATAGAAGGGCTTCTTCTCTGGTGTCATGATGATTGTGAGAGGCCAACCACCACTTCCTGTTAGCATCTGTGAGACAGCCATATAGACCCCGTCGATGTCTGGGCGTTCCTCTCGGTCGACCTTGATATTGATGAACGCCTCGTTCATTAGCTCTGCTACCTTTGTGTTTGTGAAGCTCTCATGCTCCATGACGTGGCACCAGTGGCAGGTTGAGTAGCCTATGCTCAGAAAGACAGGTTTATCCTCTTCCTCTGCTCTGTTGAAAGCGTCTTCTCCCCATGGGTACCAGTCGACTGGGTTGTATGCGTGCTGGAGTAGATAGGGGCTCTTTTCATCTATGAGCCTATTTGGTTTTGACAATTTTCTATTTTCCTTGATACTCGTTGTGATACGCCCATTCTTGGAGTGGGGTTCTCTCCGGGCGTTTTCCTTCTTTTTCAATCTGGTCTTCGCTGAGGCTTGGATGTATCTCCTGCATCTTCTTACCCACTATGATCAATGTCAAGACCGTGAATTCATCTGGTATCCCAAGTATCTCCCTTGTTTTCTTCGGGCTGAACCCCGCTATCGGGTGAGCAACAAGCCCAAGCTCTGTGGCTCTCAGGATCAATGTTGCCGTTGCCATACCTAGATCAAATTGATGATACTCCCGGTCTCGTATCTGACAGTCATCATCTGGCTTAGAGAAGGCTACTATTATCATTGATGATTGTTTCGCCCAAGCGTTTCCTCTTGAGAGCGCCTCATACAATTCATCGAGTTTCTCCCTCTCATAGACAAAGACGTATCTCCATGGCTGATTGTTGAAACAGGATGCGCTGAGCTGGGTGTGTCTAGCAAGGTCTTCTACGGTTTCCCGTGTAATCTCGATGCGTTCCAGAGACCTGTAGGCTCTTCTCGCCTGTATCGCGTCTGACACATTCATGGGGCTCATCCTTGGAGTTCTGTTAACTTTTCCATTACATCATCAACATGGCCAGCGACCTTTACCTTGGTCCATATATGCGCTATTTTTCCATCTGCATCAATTATGAAAGTGCTCCTAACCACGCCCATATACTCTCTGCCATACATTTTCTTCTTCTGCCACACCCCATACGCTTCGAGGGTCTCTTTCCCAGAGTCGCTCAATAGGTTAATTGATAGCTCATGCTTCTCCCTGAAATTGGAGTGGCTCTTCAAGCTGTCTGGGCTTACAGCCAGTATGACCGCGTTTTTTTCCTTGAATTCATCCTCTGCCGCCGTGAACTCTAGTGCTTCTAGGGTGCATCCTTTGGTGTTATCCTTGGGGTAGAAGTAGAGAACGACCCATTTTCCCTTCAGCTCTTCTAGACATATCTCGCCTCGGTCAGGGTCTTCTAGGCAGAAATCAGGTGCATTATCTCCTATTTTTATCTCGCTCATTATTTTCACCAGAATATTATAGAAGTTAAAAGGGGGTTATTTAAACGGTCTCTGGTTCCCGGATGTTGTAGAAGGCCCGTTGAACTACCTCTGGTAAAGCTGGGTGGATATGCATCGCGTCTATCAATGGGTGTACGGTTCCATCTCCAGCGTTCATTACGTTGATTACTTCCTGTATCAAGATAGGCGCGTAAGATCCTATGATGTGTGCTCCGAGAATCTTGTACTCTTCCTTGGTTATGATGACCTTCACGTATCCATCCTCTTCCGCCATGGCGGCTCCTTTCGCTGTATCTATGAAATTGTATTCTCCGATGTAGAACTCGTAACCTCGTTCCAGTGCTTTTTCCTCTGTTAATCCAACTGCTGCCACCTGTGGCCAAGTGAACACCGCGTATGGTACCAGATCATAGTTCATAGGGTGACTATGCCCGTGACTGTATGCGTGCCATACGATCTCGGCTTCCTTGTTCGCAACATGCTTGTACATTTCCTTACCTATGGCGTCTCCTAGCGCCCATATCCGCGGCTTGCTCGTCTGATACTCCTCATCAACGATGATGTAGCCCCTTTCATCGATCTCTACTCCAGTTTTTTCTACCTTCAGTAGATCTGCGTTGCTCTTTCTACCTGCAGACAAGAACAACGAGCTAGATGTATACTCTTGGGTTTCACCGTTTTTCTTCTTGGCCAATACTCTAATTTTTTCCCCGGTTTTCTGCACCTCTGTTACCTCGATATCGATCTCGATGTGCATCCTCTGCCTCATGGATGTGGTGAGTATATCTGATATCTCGGGCTCTGCGTTTTTGATGAGGCGTTGGCTCCTGCTGAGTAGAACCACTTCTACCCCCATGCTGCTGAAGAAGTGAGCCATCTCACAGGCTATCAATCCTCCACCGACGATCACCATGCTCTCCGGTTTCTCATCCATCTCCCAAACGTTGT
>CAZZFH010000349.1:0-2934 GCA_964653295.1 uncultured Candidatus Bathyarchaeia archaeon
ACGGGGAGGGGCACACCAGCCAAACGAGTATGTGAAGCTGGAGTGGCTGCCCCCTGTATCGGAGATGTATGCGAGGATAGCCGTCGATTACCTAGGCTAATTTACACTATTTTCTCTATTATATAGAGGAAGCTGACTCTTGCGCTCATGCCGCCCATGGTGAAGTGGGGGCGTACATTGGGGATGATGGAGATTACTTCTCCGTCTAGGTCGTTTAGGAATTGTTCTAGTATGTGTTGGTCTTGGCTCATCTTTATATCGAGTCTGTGGACCCTGTATTTTCTATTGGCTGACATAGGGTTGAGTTATTTTTGCTGTGAATATAAACTGTGTTATGATTTGTTCTTATAGTTCCATGTTGGTTGATTAATCTTAAAAGCGGGAAACCATTGGTTGGGGTGTATTCGAGATGAGTCAAGAGGCATCTTACAAGGATTTCAAGAAACTTGAGATCAAGATAGGAACAATAATGAGCTGTGAGAAGGTAGAGGGCTCGGACAAGCTCTATAAGCTGATGGTGGATTGTGGAGAACCTGAGCTTAGGCAGATTCTCAGCAGCCTAGTGGATTATTATAGCGTTGAGGAGCTTGTGGGAAAGGTGATCCCTGTTATTGTTAATCTGAAGCCAGCCAAGATATTTGGTCTGATGAGCTATGGTATGCTTTTGGCTGCCGAGATCGGAGACAAATGTGTACTACTGATTACAGATAAGCCAATAGAGAATGGGGCAAAAATTACATAATTTTGTATTCATTAATCTGCGAATATACTTGTTACATGTCCCTGTTGGGTTAAAATCCCGTATATTCTTCAATAAACAGTTAAACCAAAATAGGTTTAGAGATTTTTCTAATCGATGATTTTATCCTCACATATCCTTAACTCTATTCATGGTTGAGTTATCTGTCATACGAGACCTTGTAGCTATCTTCGGTGTAATCGCTGGTTTCAGCTATTATGTATTAACAGTAAGAGCGACAAGAAGGAACCAAGACCTTCAGCTAGAGACAAGGCAGACCCAGTTATTCATGTACCTATATGAAAAATGGTCAAGTGAAGACTTCCAAAGGAAAAGTATAGAAATTCGTCAATTGGATTTGGATGACTTGCAAAATATGGACCTACAACATCTTAACAAATCAGAATTAGATACCTATGTTAAGATACTCACAATAGGATGCTTCTATGAGGGTTTGGGTGTTCTAGTAAAGAACGGGCAAGTGAAACCAGAACTAGTTGATGACTTAATGTCACAAAATATAATCAATAGTTGGGAAATGACTAGACCATTTATATTTCAGCAAAGAACAGATGAAAACTATCCCAATAAGGGAGAATGGTTTGAATATCTATACAATCAGATAAAACCAATATACGACAAGCAACACCCAGAACTAGCATTATGACTCCCAACTTATTTACACGCAGAGGCTTTTGTTATAATGCGGGAAATTCAATATACTTGTTACATGAGAATTGCTTTGTCACTAAAATTTATCTGATATAAATTCTGATAAATTACCTAGCTGTTTTTATCCTCCCGTCCAGCTTTCTCTTTGAATTATATGAGTTCTAAACTTCTAGTCATAATCGCTACAGGGGATAAAGCCAAGGCACTCACCGGCTTGATGTACGCAAAAAACGCCATCAAACGCAAGTGGTTGGACGCTGTCAAGGTCGTCTACTTTGGACCCAGCGAGCAGCTAATGTACGAGGACGCAGAGGTCGCCAACGCAGCTATCGAGGTAGCTAGCATGGGTGAGAGCTACGCATGCAAAGCCATTAGTGACCGTGATGGCATCAGCGAGAAGATCGATGAGATGGGAGTCAAGGTTGAGTACGTTGGCACAATAATAAGCGAGCACATCAAGCAGGGCTACGTGCCCATGGTGTGGTAACATGATACTAGGGATAAGCGCAAGCGGCAGAAGACCAGAACGAAACAAGTCAGGAACCCTACTCTGCGGCTCAACAGAAGAAATAACCCAATACATGCTAGAAAGAACAGGCGAACCCTATGAATTTTTTAGTCTCAGCGGAAAACACATCAGCGGCTGCATGGGCTGCGTCCGCTGCGCAGGAGACAATATCTGCGTACTAGAGGATGACTGGGCAGAGATCAGAGACAAGATGTATGCTGCAGAAGCAGTAGTATTCGGCGCCCCAAACTATTATGGGGTAATCAACGCCCTTGGACACGCCTTCCTCGAAAGAACCTTCAGCCTCAGACACCGCGAGACATTCCCCCTGAGTGGAAAACTCAACGCCATCATAACCAGCGGCTCCCCAGACACCAACCCAGTCGAGGACTATATCAGGAAAATATTCAGGAGCAACCACATGGCAGAACCCGCGGGCATAGTAAACGTTCCCAGCATCAGCCAATGCTATCAATGCGGCTACGGTGAACAATGCGCAGCAGGCTCAGTGGTATCACGCCACGGATTCCTCGACGAGATAAAAGAATACCATCTACCAGACCTCCCGCCCGAGACCTATCGAAGAGCCGATATAGTCGCCCATAAACTGGGTAACATGGTCAGGGCGAAGAGGGGCTAACCCCTTCTTCTCTTTTTTGCGTCCAGCTTTCTGAGAGCCACATCAGTAGCCATCAGCAATGGGTCATATAGCTCGCTAACTGGTGGACAGTAGGCTAACTCTATTGTGGCGAACTCATCAAGGGTCATACCCTTCTTGATGCCCAAGGCGATCATGTTAATCCTCCAATCAGTGCCCTCAGAACCAATGCTATGTCCACCCAGAAGCTTACCGGTCTCGGCGTCTGCCAGAATCTTTATGCTGATCTCCTTTGCGTCAGGCATCCATGGTGGTTTGTTTATCGTGTTGGCTCTACCGCTTACAACCTCATAGCCTGCCCTCTCAGCCCCCGGCGTATTGTAGCCAGTGGCTGATACCTCAAGATCACCCACATAG
>CAZZFH010000350.1:0-2181 GCA_964653295.1 uncultured Candidatus Bathyarchaeia archaeon
TACGCAACAGCAGGCATGATCAAAGACGACGACCTAAGAGACCTATTCAACACTGTACCAGCAGGAGTAAACCTCGACGTAGTACTGGACAGCTGCCACGCAGGCACAGGAACCAAGGAACTCAACGACGACCCAGAAACCATAGCAAGATACCTCGAACCACCCCTAGACACAGGCTACTTCCTAGAAGCCAACCCCATGCTCCCCACCAAAGGCATCATGAGACACACCGAAAAAGAGATAGACATCACCAGGATGAACCACGTCCTCTGGGCAGCCTGCAGAGACTATCAGACAGCATCAGAGACCAACCTAGGAGGCAGCATACGCGGCGTATTCACATACTGCTTCTGCAGAGCCCTACGCAGAGCAGGACCCACCATCCAAAGAGGCAGACTCTCAGGACTCGTGGCATCAGACATAGCGAGACTAGGCTACCCACAGATACCAAGACTCGAAGCAACATGGCAATCAATACTAGAACCAGTCTTCACATAACCCCCATTTTTTCAAAAACAATTAGTTTAACCTATAAGCAGCCATGCAACTACACAAAATATCCAGAAGGAATAAACAATGAGCCTAAAAGAAATAACAAGCCACCACATCTACGGAACAGACATACAAGAAATAGTAAATAGGATGAAAGAAATAACCGCAGAAATAAAAGCAAAATCAAAACAAATAGACACAAAAAACAAGGCAGAGCTAAGAAAAAACCCTGAAATAGTAAGCCTATGGCGCAAACTATGCGTACTCCACATGAGAAGCTTGGTAATCTGCGAGGAAACAGGCTACAACGAAGCCGCATGCAGCTACATCAGAGAACCCCAGGTATGCCAAACAGTTCTAGGTATCCCAAAAGAAGAAACCTGTTGTGGAAGATTCTTCGGATTAGAAACCATAGACAAACACAACTAAAATTATCCACTTTATTAAACACCATAGAGACAACTCATTTAACCAAAACAGACAACCAGTATCCATGAAGAACCTCTGTTTCGACCTAGACGGCACCCTACTAGACTACCACATCGGAGAACTAGTCGCAAGGCTAAAGCTACGACAGGAAATAGCAGAACTCACAGACTACCCAGAAGACATGATCGGCAGACACTATGACCTATTCTGGGCACAGATCAAACAACACTACTGGGAAATGATCGACGACGGACTCACCGAGAAAAACATCAGATCCATCCACCTCAAAATGGTATTAGAAGAAGCATGGAGCGAAGAAGATCCAGAAGAAATGGCACAACTCCACATAGACACAGCCCTGGAACACATGAAACTCTACCCAGATACCCACAAAGTACTCGAACAGCTAGCAGAAAAATACACCCTCACCATGATCACCAACGGACCACGAGACCTCCAACAACTCAAAATAGACAAAATAGGCATCAAACACCACTTCAAGGAGATCATAATATCAGGCGAACTAGGCATCCACAAACCCAGCAAGGAGATATTCAACGAGATAACCAAAAGAACCGGCATACCCCCAGCCGAGACAGCCTACATCGGCAACAACTATGAGAAAGACATCATGGGAACCCACAACGCCGGCTGGAAAACAGTCTGGATCAACAGAGACAACCAGGAACAAGGCAAGGTAAAACCAGACTGGACCATCAATGAACTCACAGAGCTACTAAAAATATTCTAAACTGTAACCGTGTGTCACAGATAACACATACACAATCTCATAATACAAACCAGACAAACCCAACCAGTGACCACCGTGAAATACGTATGCCACAAAGTCGGACTACTCTTCCCACTCTGCGACCGCTGCGAGACATACAAAGAATGTGAAAAAGAGGCAAACACCAGACAAAGACTGCTAACTGAGACCCAGCAAGAGATCACAGCAACGGCAAACTAGCCCCTCTCCCACTTATCCCTGTTACTCAATCCAATGGCTAGATAGGCTGAGCCCACACCACTGATACCTATCAACAGCATGGAAACACAACAGCTATTCCTTGAACTCCTCGATCTTCAACGCATGCCGGTCATTGAGATCCTCATCGATCATCCAAGGCCCAAGCAAGCCACTATACAAGATGGTGCCCAACACGATAGGCATACAGAGATCAGGATACAACCCCGGCGTCAAAAAGATGGCCCCACTGGGATCATAGAGCATGGGCAGTTGACTCATGACGAAAGCAG